>JAHITG010000029.1 GCA_018817865.1 Spirochaetota bacterium | reverse complement strand
AATATTTCATATTCTGTTAATACTATTTATTCTTACCGGGCTGCAGGCTGCTGACAGTGACCGCTCTATTTCAGGATCCGAAAAAACTTTTCAATATGCAAAAACTCTTTTTAATAAAAAAGATCACTACAGATCCATAACCGAATTTAAACGATATCTCTTTTTTGGAGGAGACCGGAAAAAGAGAGAAGAATCCCAGTACTATATAGGACTGAATTACCTTAACGCAAAAGATTACAGAAATGCACGGGAAAATTTTTTTACGATCTATGAATCAGCAGATCATTCACAGAGAGAGAGAGCCCTCCTGCGAATTGCAGATTCATATCTTTTCGAAGAAGCAGACAGCATTACACAGATCGAACATCATTATTTTTTTCCGTTGCAGTTCCGTTATGACTATTATATTCAGTATTTAAAGGAATATAATCAGGGGGATCCCTATTATAAAGAAGCACATACAAAACTGATCATGACACATATATTGAACTTTGATAAATACAGATCTCTGTATCTGATCAATAATACGCCTTCAAAAATAAAAGAGAACAGTTCCGTTTTTAACGATCTGAACAGTAAAGCCCTGCTCATGGATGATATACCGCAAAGATCAGAAACCCTTGCAACTGTTTTTTCCGTCATCATTCCCGGATTGGGACAGATCTATGCCGGTGAAGTGAAGGAAGGATTTATTGCCCTTATGGTCAATGCCCTCTTCGGATACTCGGCCTATTACACATATGTCAATTACAGTAAATTATTAGGGATCCTTATTGGATACTATGAACTTACCTTTTATTACGGGAACATCGTGAACGCGGGGAACGCCGTTGCAGTATACAATGAGAACCGGAAGAACGAATTCCGTCAGGAAGTGTTAAAACTTAATTTCTAAACTTCTACAAAAAAGTTGACTTTGTCCTTTGAAACTGTATATTATTATCCAGTATGGGAAAAAAGACCTCTAAGATTTTGATCATCGAGAATAATAAGAAAAAACAGATCGAAATAAAAGATCAGGTTGATAAGATCACAAAAGAGATCTATATCTCTTCAAAAGGCGCCCAAGCTTTAAATGATATCGAAAAATATAACCCGGATCTGGTTATCCTTGACCTTTTTCTGGGTGATATAAGCGGGTATGAATTAACACGGCTAATCAAAAATAATTACAATATCCCCGTAATTACTCTGACCAATAACAGCCAGATCGCACCTTTTATAAGAGCACATCAGGAAGGTGCCGATGCCTGCCTCTTTTTACCTTTCAAACAGAAGGAATTACAGAATACAATTAAAAAACTGCTATAGGCTTATGGAAAAAGGAAAAAAAGGGAAATCAAATTATACTGATATGGTTCGGCTTGAATATCTCCGTTACAGGGATATTTTATATGATAAGATCTCTAAATTACCTACAGTACCACTTCTAATAGAGACGCTGAGAAAGATCCTGGACCGGTACCAGACAATAGGAGTAATCGTTATCGATCTGAGCCGGTACGGAAAATATGAGAAAGCCTATGGCTGGGAAAAGATCGATATTATTATAAATAACTTATCTAAAACCATCAATGAAATAAGCAGCATGAAGATTTGGAAACGCCGTATTATATCCGTAAATCGGGCAAGGGGAGATGATATAGTCCTGTTTGTGATCCCTAATAATAAAGGATTCATGGATATCACTGTTTTGCGGGAGATATCTCATAAACTGATTTATACGATCTTTGAAAAGATCGATAAAAAGGTCGTGAGCAAAATATCCACTGATTTCCAGGTCTATGCGGGATATTCATTGATCTTTAATGATCCCAATATCAGGCTGGAACGGCTCGTATACAGAGGAATAAACGAAGCCAGCATAATGGCCAGCGACTATGAAAAAGTGGATAAACAGTTCAAGATCATGATGCTGAAGAGAATTATTAACAAGGCAGAGATAAAGATCGTCTTTCAGCCCATCATTGATATCTCAAATAAAAAAATCCTGGGATATGAAGCATTAACCCGTGGCCCTAAAAAAAGCGAAATGGAAAACCCGGAAATTCTCTTCAATATTGCCACCGAGGGCAACCTGGTATGGGAGCTGGAACGCTTATGCAGAGAGAAGGCATTAAGCTACCTTCCCAGATTTAAGGAACACCAGTATATCTTCATTAACAGCGAACCGGAAGTCATTTACGACCCGAGATTTCAAGCTCTGGAGATACTGAAGAATTCGAATATTGAACCACAGTATATCGTTCTTGAGATCACAGAGCGCACAGCCATAAAAAATTTCCAGGCTTTCAAGTCCGCTTTGACTTTTTTCAAATCAAAAGGATTCAAGATATCCATAGATGATGCAGGAGCAGGTTATTCTTCCCTGAAGTCTATTGCTCTTCTGAATCCTGATTTTATAAAATTTGATATAAACCTGATAAGGAACATAGACAGCAACCTGATTAAACAGAACCTGGTCCTCGCACTGATGGATATTGCCTTGCGGATAAAAGCGAATGTCATAGCCGAGGGCGTTGAGACAAACGAGGAGCTTCTCACGATCAAAAACCTGGGTGTAAAATATGCACAAGGATTTTATTTTGCCAGGCCGGGTAATGCTTTTCCACCGGTAAATTTTTCAAAGGTGTAAAATATCATGAAAAAAGTTATCTATACAAAAAACGGAGTCGAACCTATCGGGCCTTATTCGCAGGCCGTACATGCTTCGGGTGAGCTGTTATTCATCTCAGGCCAGATCCCGATCGATCCGAAAACAAACAGTATTGATCGTTCGGACATAGAAGGACAGACAGAACAGGTAATGCAAAACATTCGTTCTATCCTGAAACATCAGAACTTGAATTTCAGTAATGTTATTAAATGTGAGGTCTTTCTACAAAACATTAATGATTTTAGTAAATTTAACGATGTATATGCAGAATTTTTTAAAAAAGGTGATTATCCTGCCAGGGCAGTCGTAGAAGTAAGCAAGCTTCCTAAAAATGTACTTATTGAGATCTCAGCTATCGCCGTTTATTAATAGAGTCAGACCCTAAAAATTATTTCTTGATCGATTGCCATACCAGAATATCGCGGATCTTATCTCCGGACTGCCTGATCCTGTCACCGAGGATCTTGGCAAGGTTATACATGACCTTCACTCCGATCGCAGGCTCTTTTTCCAGTAATTCAAGCAGGGACGCCCTGTATAATTCCAGCATCGTAACCTTACTGACGGCATATACGGAAGCACTGCGGGGAGAACCATCCAGAAGGGCCATTTCACCGAAAAAATCTCCTTCCACGACATTAGCAAGGACTTTTTCCTCCGAAGCGGTCAGCTGCTTGGCGATCTTTACCGCTCCGCTCTTAATAACGAACATGCCGTCCCCGGGTTCGCCCTCTTTTACGATCCTTGCCTTGGGTTCATAATCCTTCTGCCGGAAATATTTTGCGATCTTCGCCCTCTGAAAAGGGGTTAATCCGGAGAATATATATATTTTATTCAATACTCCTGCGATCTCTTCATCCTTCTTCTTTAAGGTGATATTTGAAAATATACCCATGTAATCCCTCCGGATTATATTTTTCTTTTAATTGATTTT
>JAHITG010000334.1 GCA_018817865.1 Spirochaetota bacterium | reverse complement strand
GCTCCTTATTATACTTTAGTAGGGACAAGGCATGCCTTGTCCCTACATTTACTTTATCTATGAAATATAATAATATTTCTAAAGAAAAGGGTGGGCTCACTTTAGTGAGCCCTGATGATTTCCTAGGGAAATCTTTTCCATTTGCAATTCTTAAGACGACAACTTTTAAAAAAGCGGCCAACTTTTTTTAAGTTTTTTTAATTAAAAAAACAGGCCTGAAGGCCTGTTGCTACACTAGTAGCACGGTTAAAACCGCCCTGGCACCCGTAAGGGTGTGCCTGCATTTGTTGGATCTATTGATGTTGAGATTCCCGCTTTCGCGGGAATGATCTTCTAACAAAGAAGAATGACAATAAAAAAAGATTGAAATTAATATTTTAATGGATATAATAGAGAGACCATGAGATATATAAACTCAAATGATTATTTTCAAAAAGCTAAAAACCCTAAAACTTATTCCATAAAAGAGGCCCTTCTAACGGGCCAGGCACCTGATAAAGGGCTCTATGTTCCTGAAAAATTCATTCATTATGATATAAAAACCATTCGATCATTCAAGAACCAAAGCTATGCTGATATTGCATTTAATGTACTCTATCCGTATTTTGATGAGATCCCTGAAAAAGATTTCAGCCGGATCGTTCACAATACTTATGATAATATCCAGGCGCCGATCATTGAACTTTATGATAATATCTATATTCTTGAACTCTTTCACAACTGGACCTTTGCTTTTAAGGATTTCGCAGCACAGCTTCTGGCTTCGGTCATTGAGTACTACTTAAAGAAGAGCAAGAAAAAGACCATCGTCTTCGTGGGGACCAGCGGTGATACCGGCCCTGCAATTGATGAAGCTTTCTGGAAGAAAGAGAACCTGATTGTCTACTGCCTCTTCCCGAAAAACGGGGTTACTGAAACTCAACGAAAGCAGATGACTACCCTGGGCGAGAATATTTATCCCATTGAAGTGGACGGTGATTTTCATACCTGTCAGGAGATGGCAAAATCAGCTTTGGATGATGACGACCTTAAAAAATTCAATCCCACTTCAGCCAACTCCATTAACTGGGGACGGTTCATCCCGCAGGCTGTCTTCTCATTCTGGCTTTATTCTCAGATCGCTGAATATGATGAACCGATCATCATCTCCATACCTACCGGCAATGCAGGGCATATCGGGTCTAATTTCCTGGCGCAAAAAGATATCGGGGGCCTGCCCATAGAAAAGTTCATTGCTCCTCATAATCTGAACAATTACCTGGTCCGGATGCTGGAAGAGAACAAAAATGAGGTAGAAGTGTTTGATACTTACAACTGCCTCAGCAATGCGATGAACGTGAAACTTCCCAACAATATCCCGAGAATACTCTATTTATTTAAAAATAATATTAAGAAGATGCAGGAGCTGATCTATCCTGTAACCATTGATGACGACAAGACCGTACAGGTCATAAAAAAAGTATATAAGGAGAAGAATTACCTCCTGGATGTTCACAGCGCTGTGGCCCTGGCCGGTGTGTTTGAATTTTTAGAAAATAATCCTGAATATAAAAAATATAAGATAGGAGCATACCTGACCGCTCATCCGGCAAAATTCTCGGATAAGATCGAAAAGGTCATGGGATTTTCACCGGAAATGCCGGAGAAACTGAAAAGCCAGGAAAATATGCCTGAGAAAAATGTTCATTCTTTAGATGCGAATGATATGAAGGGGCTGAAAGAGATCGTGTGTGAAACGCAGAGATGTTAGGAACAGACTTTGAAATTTTTTAGATCTTGGGGTCAGACCTTGAAATGTGAAAGCAGCTTTGCTGCTTTCACATTTCAAGGTCTGACCCCCGAGTTTTCTAACTCCTAAAAACATAATGAATACACCATTAACTATCGAAAAGATCGTGCATAACGGATATGGCCTCGCCAGAGGTGCAAGAGAGCATAATAAAACATACTTTATCCCCTATACCATTGAAGGTGAATCCGTCAAAATTAAAATAATTGAAGATAAACATAATTTTGCTTATGCTGAAGCCGTGGAGATATTAAAGAGATCTCCGCACCGCATCCAGCCTGAATGCCCTCATTTTCAGATATGCGGTGGATGTGATTTTCAGCATATAGGATATGATCATCAGATAGAAATAAAAAAAGGCATCCTGCAGGAATTCCTGAAAAAGGAAGAGATCACACCCGCAGAGCCTCCTGTTTTTATTCCTTCCCCTGAACCCTATCACTACAGACTGAATGCACGGCTGCAGGTATGGAATAAAAGAGCAGGATACTTTCAAAAAAATTCAAAAAAAGTCATTCCCATTGATGCATGCCCTATACTGCCTGAACATGTCTTCAACTTTATTCGATCAATTAAAGATATGCCCTCTGTTCCTGAACTTAACATAAAAACGGATAATAACAAGACAATTTCGGCAAATATCAGGGATAATAAATTATCCTATACAATAGATGATCTGAAGGTCGAATATGACCACCGTGTCTTCTTCCAGGCAAACCAGTTCCTGATCCGGCCCTGGCTTGACCTTATCAGGGGACTTGCAGAACCGTTTAATAAAAAACGGGTGGTCGAACTCTATTGCGGTACCGGGATCATATCCCTGTATCTTGCAAAGAATCTTTCGATCAAAAAGATCACGGGGATCGACAGTGATAATACAGCCGCTAATTATGCCAAGAGGAACAGAGAAAAAAACAAACTGTTCAATACTAATTTCGTTGCCGGAAAAGTGGAACGAGTCATTGACAACTATGATCATGCAAACATAGTGATAATTGACCCTCCCAGAAAAGGAGTACCTGAAGAGGTTTTGGCCGGGATCCTGAAATTAAAGCCGGAAGCCATTATCTATACATCCTGCGAGATCTCAACATTTATCCGAGATACACAGTACCTGACATCAAAAAGCTATACACTGGAAAAGCTCACCTGCCTTGATATGTTCCCCCAGACCTATCATTTCGAGACAGTAGGGCTCTTTGTGAAGTAATATTAAATTATAGACATCCTATTTTTTTAATATATATTTCATCATATGCATAAAATATTGTCAAAATTGAAGGATCATGTCCTTATACCTATTATTCGAACTAAAACTTTCCTGGAAGCAGAAGCTCTGGCAAATTTACTTGTAGAAAGCGGGTTAAAAGTCATTGAGATCACCATGAGCGTTCCTGATTCCTATAAGCTGATCAACCAGCTGAAAGCAAAATACTCCGATATCATTGTGGGTGCCGGAACAGTTCTGGAAAAAGAGCAGGTAGTCTATTCCATGGGTGCAGGAGCTCAGTTCATCGTTTCACCGGTTATTGATCCAAAAATTATAAAGATCACAAAAAAATATAAGGTTCTCACTATTCCCGGTGCAATGACACCCACCGAGATCCTCTCGGCTGTAAATGCGGGAATTAATGCTGTAAAGATATTTCCGGCATCAGCCTTCGGAGGTGCTTTCTATCTGAAAGCAGTAAAACAGATCTTTCCTGATATTGCTTTTATGCCTACCGGCGGGATCGACAGCGATAACCTGAAGAGTTACCTGGAAGCAGGCGCAGATCTTATCGGTATGGGCGGGAACCTGGCAGATGTAAAATTGCTGAAAGAGAAGAAATTTGATGAGATACAGGATTATGCTAAAAGGGTCATGGAGATAATCAGAGATTTTAAGAAGAAATAAAAGAGGGTTGTCCCAGATTTTCCGCAGGCTGCTTGTCCTCCGAAGGAGGGAAGCCTGCGACTACCATCTAGAAATCAATTCTATATTAAGGGGGATTTATGGCAGATGTGATTACATTCGGTGAGGCCATGATCAGGCTGACACCACCCGGGTTTCAAAAGATCGAGCAGAGCGACAAATTAAAGATAAATGCCGGCGGAGCAGAGCTGAATGTGGCTGTGGCCCTGTCCCGTCTCGGATCATCAAGCGGATGGGTCTCCTGCCTTCCAGAAAATCCTTTAGGAAATATGATCAGCAATAAAGCCAGGGAGCACAATGTCCTTACCGACCATATCGTATGGGAAAAGGAAGGCCGTGCAGGGCTTTATTTCTATGAAATGGGTGCTTCCCCCAGGCCAAGTTCTGTATTATATGACCGGGCTCACTCCTGCATGTCCGGGCTTGATCATAAGAAGCTGAACTATGAAAAGATCCTTAAAAACGCCAAGTGGTTCCATACAACTGGTATTACACCCGCTTTGGGAGACGGATGCAGAAAAGCAGTTTCAGAATTCCTGAAAAGAGCAAAAGAGCTGAAACTTACCACCAGCTATGACCTGAACTTCCGGAAAAAGCTCTGGACTGAAGAGACAGCCCAAAAAGTGCAGGAAGAGATGATGAAGGATATTGATATCCTCATTTCAACGGAAGAGGATATTGAGCGGGTCTTTAAGATAAAAGATCCTCAAAGCAATTATCATAATATTTCAAAAAAACTGATCGATAAATTTAAGTTTAAGATCGTCTGCATCACCATACGGGAGAATATCTCCGTCTGGAAGAATAACTGGAGTGCGGTCCTGTTTGACGGAAAGGATTTCCTGGAATCAGACAAATATGAAGTGGAGGTAGTAGACCGCATTGGTGCGGGTGATTCATTTACAGCCGGGCTCATCCATTCTCTTCTTTCAGGGAAACCTCATAAAGAGGCACTCAATTTTGCCGTGGCCTTTTCCGCTTTGAAACATTCCATTCCGGGTGATTTCAACCTGGCGACTAAAGAAGAAACCGAGAATCTGCTGAAGAACAAAAATATGCGTGTACAGCGATAATTACTCTAAAATAGTTATTGTAAATATAAAAATGTAGGCACCCCCTACGGGGACCAGGGCGGTTTTAACCGTGCCTGTTATTATAAGCACGACTAAAGTCGCGCAAGTCCTCGAAGAGGGTGTCTACAATGTAGAATCCACGCGGTTTTATTCTCCAAAAAGCTCATCTTCGATCTTTTCCTTCTTCTTTTTATCGATCACAGGTTCCTTTTTCTCATCTTTCTTTATGTCTTCTTTTTCTATCTTTTTTTCCGGTTCATCTGTATTAAGAAGGTCCTCTAAAGTAGTCCCCTCATCCTTTTTTTCTATCTTCTTTTCTATTTTAACAGGCTTTAAAAAATTCCCGTAAAACGGATTGAATTTCTTTAAAGAATAGATCAGCCAGGCAGTGGAAGAGATACAGATCGGCTTATCCGGCATGACCCATCCGCCATAAGGAGGTGAACCCGGATTGGAGGCATACGGCAACCCGGCAGAATCATCAAATGACTTGCTCTTCACTACTCCTTTCAACAGTTCATCCGTATAAAAATCCGCTTCATTGGTCAGGGAACAGTGATAAAAAGCAAGCACCATCTGTCCGGTCCCTTCAAACCAGACCGCATCCTTATCAGGATAAGGTGAAGTTCCGTAATCACTCCCGAAATCAAATCCCGTGATCTCAATGTTGTTCGGTTTATAGAACTGCTTATTCTCGGAATACTTAATTGCAAAATCAAGTGAATCAAAATACTTCTGCTCCATAAGGCTTAAGACAGCCCAGGAACTGACATCAGTAGCAAAATTAGGATCATCCCACCCGTTATAAAACCTTTTATCATTTTCATTCCATAGATGCGTATCCAGGAACTCCTTTATCTCAAGAGCAGCTTTTAAATATTTCTTCTTTCCGCTCAGTTCAGACAATACCTTGAATCCGGCATAGCAGTCAAGGTTATGCTCCGTGGACATCCATAAAAATTTATCATTATACTCGCCTATCCCGCCCCACAGGCCACCCCTGGAACTATCCTGAAACGAAAGCATCCAGTCAGCGATCAATTCACTGAACTCCATGTATGACCTGTCTTTGGTAATCAGTGCATAATGATTTAATGCCAGAAGGATCCATGCATTTGGTCCGATCGCCCTGGATTCATTCCCTACTTTACCGGAGATCTTATACATATCTGTCAGGCCGTTGAATTTGCCGTTCTTCGAGACCTCTTTTTCCGCCCATTTCACAAAAAAATCAAAGACCTTTTTAGCTCTGCCACTGTCATTATTAAGGAGATAGACCATGGCAGCTAAAGCATTATCATAAGTATAGGAAACTTCAGCTGTCTCATAACTTTCCACAAGGCCGTTGGGCTGCTGCTGATTCTTGAACCAGTTGTAACAGGCCTGCTCGACCGTCAAAGACTTTGAAAATTTCCTCAGGATCCTTTCAAACTGGTCACT
>JAHITG010000333.1 GCA_018817865.1 Spirochaetota bacterium | reverse complement strand
TTATTTTATTAAGTATATCTACAGGTACATGTACATCCTCTACTACGATGCATTCCTGATTATATTGCTCGGTAAGAATCTTTGCTAGAGTTTTGTCATCGATGAGTCCCAACTGGATAAGTGAATGCCCAAGTCTGTACCCCGTCTTTTTAATAAGCTCGAGTGCTTTTTCAAGTTCTGTTTGAGTGATAAGCTTTTTTTTAACAAGGTCTAAAGCTTTTTCCAGGTCTTCTCTTGAGATCAGTTTTTTTTCTATCAGCAGTTCACCCAATAATATCTTGTCTTTGCTCATAGTGTTGATTTTAATTAATTATAAAATTTAATATAATATACTGTAATGTCAAACACTAAAATATATTTGATTTTTTTTATATTTTGGTTGATATTTTTTAAAATTGCGCTATACTGTATAAGCAATAATAAGTATATAATATCACAAAAAGTACATTAAGGGGGTATGTCTTTCAAAGACATTATTTATTATTAATTCTTCTTACCTTGTTCTTCACTTTGAACAGTCTAGTGCTAAATGGTGAAACGATCCGTGACGCCGAAAAATACTTTCAAAATGGCAATTATAAAAAGGCAATTGTCCTCTACCAGGACTTACTAAAAAACAATGACAAGTTCTTGATTAATAAGTTTGAATCTGCTGAAGAGCTTGAAGCATTCTGTAATTTTATGATCGGCAGATGCTATTATTATCAGGGCCATTTTGCTCCTGCGGTGAAAATTTTTTCCGGAGTAATTAATAATCATTCTTCTTCTACTGTAGTTCATAAGGCTCTCTTCTGGAAAGCAAGTACATATTACCACCTAAAAAAAGATTATAATAAGGCGTTAAAGTATTTCAAGCAGTATTCGGAAAAATATAAAGATAGAACTCTGTATATTCGTTCATTATTCTGTATGGTTAATTGCTATAATAAACTGCATCAAAAAAATAATGCAAAAAATATATTAGTTCAGATTAAAAATTTAAAAGATCTTAGTAAAGAGAATAGAAGACAGGCTGATTTTGAATTAAAAAAATTAAATAACTAAGAATTAATATATAATGCAATTATTAATATAATTTAACAAAAGGGGAATAAATGAAAAAACTTCTGTTTTTTCTTTTTCTGCTTCTTTTTGCTGTACAGAATCTTTTCAGCCAGACAAATACACTTATTACCTCCATAAATGAAATTAAAAAACTGCTGTTTGAGAAAAAAATTAATGAAGCCCTGCAATACTGTGATGAATATATCCTGGCTCATCAGGAAAAAGCTGATACTGTATATATTAAATATGAAAAAGCATTGATCTATAGTGACTATATTAAGGATTATGATAATAGCATTGCCGTATTAAAAAGCACGGCTGATGACCTTTTAAATATTAGTCAACCGTTAACAGCAAGAGACGAATTGTTTCTTTCAGATATATACTGGCTGATAGGATATAACTACAGGTGGCATAAGAAGGATTACAATAAGGCTGTAGATTATTTTATAAAAATAATTCAGGATTGTACAAATTCACCCAAAAAAGCAGAAGCTCAATATTCAAGATCATGGTGCCTGGCATTGTTAAAAAGATATAAGGATGCTGGAGATAATTTTAAAATTATAACGGAAAGGTATTCAAATTCAGTATATACCATAAGAAGCTTTTACGAAGCAGGAGAATGCTATCAGAAAGCAGAAAAGTACCCATTAGCAAAATTAATGTTTGAAACATTAATTACAGGCCATCCCCAAAATGAATGGGCAATTGCAGCGAAACAGCATCTTAAATGGATCGAATTAAATTATACAGAGGAAGAATGAAAATGAAAAGACATCTTATAGCTATTATTATTTCACTATTATTTACCCTTAATCTCTATGCAGCATTGGATATTGCAGGAGGAATGGGCTTTTTACTGTTCAATGATACGGAAATTACTTATGATTTTGAAGGACAGCTTTACTATCGGTTCCTGAACATTAAGGGAATTGATATGGGGTTGGGGATCATTCATATGTACAACCAGAAAGAACTTTCAAATAATGAAGAAGAGATCATATGGGCACTTCCCATAGTTGTTAATACCCAATATCCCTTAGTTAAGGATATTTTTATAAAAGGAATGGACCTGATCGGTTCATTAAATGTCGGAGCATCATTGACCAAGCTGGGATTGAATTATTATGATGATATCCTTTATATGAAGTATGTGGGATGGAGGCCGTATATTGATATAGGATTTATGTTTTACTACAATGACCGTGATGGTACTGGAACTTATATCAAGCCAGGATTCAGGTATTTAAAATCAGGTGAAATAAAAGATTACAGAACTGAAGGTAATAATGTATATCTCAACATGTTCTCCCCGTTTATAACATTGGGATATACCGTAGGGATATAGGATCAAAATATGATAAGAAGATATAGTATAATATTTTTTGTTATCATACTTGCATTTTTCTCTTATGCAGACAGCTCATATACTCAAACAAGAAACAAATCCGTTAAAATAAGAAATAATATCAGGAAACAGAAATTTTATTTAAAGCGGATTAAACGAAATGTGAACATAATCGGAGATGAGGTAATAATCAAATATAAAGACGAAAAGAAAGCAGAGCAGATGATAAAAAGGAAAAAATTTGAGAAGATCAGAGGTATTAAAAGATTAAAGTATAATAAAATTAGGATCCCCAAAACAAGAAAGATTGAAGATGTTATCACGGAATTGAAAAAAGAGAAAGATATTTTAAAAGCTGAACCCAATTATATTATTAAAAAGTCAGGACAGACGATCCAGGATGAATATTATTCGTCTCAGTGGGGATTGAAAAAGATAGAATGGGAGAAATGCCTGGATATCTCTCAAAATGCTCAAACTGTCAGGATAGCTGTAATAGACACAGGTGTTGACCTGAACCACAATGACCTTAAAAATAATTTGTTGTCTGGATACAATTTTGTTCATAATAATGCTAATCCGTATGATGACAATGGGCACGGGACAATGGTGGCCGGAGTGATCGGAGCTGAATTGAATACGATCGGTATAGCAGGGATCAATCCCAATGTTAAAATATTACCGGTTAAAGTACTGGACCATGAAGGGTACGGAACATACTTTGATCTGATACAGGGAATCGATTATGCAGTAGGTCAGGGAGTAAAAGTCATAAATCTTAGTCTGGGCGGAGAAGCTTACTCCGAGATTTTAAAAGATACTATAGATGATGCGGTCAATCATGGATGTGTCATAATTTCTGCATCAGGGGATGAGAATAACAACCTGCCTTTATATCCGTCAGGATACGAAAATGTAATATGTGCGGTTGACCTGAATGAAGAAGATAAAATTAATTATGATGCAAACTTTGGAAGTTTTATTGATTATGGAGCCCCCGGTATCGGGATATACAGTACTTTTATAAATAACAGCTATAAATATGCCACAGGCAGTTCCATGGCAACGGCTTTTCTTTCAGGAATGGTCTCTTTACTACTCGCAAATCAGCCGGCTTTGAGTAAAGATGAAATTACAGAGGTTTTAAACTCTTCATCAGACTATGTGCCGGAATATAAGCTGAAGAGTGATTTAAAAATAAGAAGGATTAAAATAAATAAAATTTTGTATTCCTTATTTAATTCTCTTCTGATAATGAAGAGAATCTCCCCATTCACCAGATCCTATATGTTCACCAATAGAATTAATTCTAGATTCAATGCATCCTTGACACATATTTGCATCTTCAGTAATGCAAGGTTTGTTATTGTAAAGCTGATAGTCA
>JAHITG010000332.1 GCA_018817865.1 Spirochaetota bacterium | reverse complement strand
CCGAAAACCTCTCTGCCTGGGTAAAATTTAAATCAGAATATGTACAGTTCCACTGGAAGAAGGATGACCGTTTCCTCTTTATCAATTCCATGGCCCTGGAATACCAGGTATCACCGGTGGCCAAAATTTTACTGGGAAGTATCTATGTGGATTACTCTCCATATGTTGCCATGAGCTTTCCCTGGGTCCATGACCTCTTCCGTGGTTTCGGATTTGAACACAATTCCTATAAACTTAAAGTTCATGCGTTTATCGCTAATAACGGGGATAATCCCGATGAATCAGGCTGGTCACCTCCGGTCAGCTTTGACCTGGATTACAGGTTTATTGATAAAGGATACAATGCCTCAGGACAGAATTCAGAATACCCCACACTCTGGGCAGGATCTAAGATCAGGTATACATTCACCCGTAATGCGGTTTTTACTCCTGATATTGCCCTTATTTATCTAAGAGAAAACTATACCAAGCGGGATTACCCGGAAGGGTATGTGGACATCAATGACAACAATATATTCGGTGCGGAATTTAATTTTAATCTTCTGGATTATATCAATTTTAAGAATGTGGGTGCGATCACCCTGAATAAGACAGATAAGTATACCGCGTATTCTAATTTCTTTGGTGAAGGAAAAGCCAGGCTTGATTTTGAGAAAGGGGAGTATTATAAATATCATGGCGGTAATATAAGGTGCGAGATCGATGATCTTTTTGCCGGGCTCCTGCATCAGTTCAATACCAGGGCATTTTATGAATATGAAAAAGTAGACCCCCTGTACCACCCGACCTATATGAACCAGAACCTGGATAACCGCAGTATCAATCCGTATGAGAGCGTCATCAGCGGGCGGGAAGGATATTGGGCAGGGGGAGAGCAGAATATCGGGTTTGGCTTTTTCGCAGGAGGAGGATACCAGTATTATGTATATAAAAAGAGTTATTATCATAAATTTCCGGACAGCGCGATCTTTACTGAAAAGCAGATCACATTAAAGAATGAGCTTTTAGGGGAGTTCAGGATCTTTTTTGTCTATCAGATAAGGGAGATGCTCCGAAAGACCCTTCCTGAAGGACAGAAGAAGATGAACTCCTTTTATCTGAATATTAAGAGTGATATCGTGCATAATGTTGCCCTGGAACTGGAGTATGTCAAGAACAAAGATTTTTATGAAAAATATGATGAGATAGCCATTAAATTTCTGGTTTGGGGATGGTAAATGATCATTAAGATCCTTCTATTTTTAATTCTATTGACTCGATCCTTGTACTCGTTCAATGTGCATGACGGCCAGATCGACCTGATCTTGAATAAGGAGAAAGATGATTATGACTTTTCGCAATACCTCCGCTTGAATTTTGATTTTTATCCGTCGGATAAGATCAGGATCTATTTTGCCCTGGGTAATAAGCTGGAGCATTTTAACTCTTTGGAGAATATCAAGGCTGTGGTATGGGCGATCAATCTGAGCTATTACTATAAATTCAATGTATACGCCGGAATCGGTGACCGGTTGATCGATTATTCTCCCTATACGATACACATGGAAGACTGGAATGATAATGTCTTTAAAGGGCTTTTCCTCCATTTTGAGAGCAAGCGGTATGAGATTGAGATGGACGGGTTCATCGGCCTGCATGCGGAGGAGACTAACAGTATCCGTTTTGAAGGAGTGTCTTTAAAAGCAGATGCGGGTTTTATCAATAAATATTTTATAAACCGTATTCAGACTGAAACACCCACGATATGGGGAGCGTTCAGGCTCGCCCGTTCCTGGAGTGATCATGTTTCAAGCGAGCTGATATATGTCAGGGAGAACTATATCCTGGAGAAGTCCGTTACAGGGTTTATTACTTATTATGTCTTTGATAATAACCTGGCAGAGATACCGTTCCATATACGGTTTCATGAACGGATCCTTTTAGATCTTTCCGGGGCTGCCATGATCAAGAATTATACAAAGTATAACGGAGCAGGCAACTATTACGGCCAGGGTAAGCATAAACTGGAGAAGGATTATGAGAATAGTCTTCTTGCATATGCTTCTGAAGTGAAATTGAGATTGAACGGTCTTGTCCCCGTAATATTGCTGAACGGGAACTATACTTTTACAGGCCGGTATATCGAACAGGAGTATAACCCCGTGCATATGGATGACGGCCGGCTGGAAGAGAGCAGGGGAGAGGATTTTCTGGATGATCTGTATCCGGGAGAAAAAGGTTTCATTGTTGCGGGTGAATGGCCATTCATTCCGGGAAATTTTATCGGATTCGAATATCAGCGGTTCCTCCATACGGTTCATCAGAAACTGTATCAGGAAAAGAGATATTTTATAAAGCAGTTCTTTACTAAAGATATCAGCCTTATGTTCCTTTTGTATAATAAGATAGGATATCTGGATACAACAGGTAATATCGATGATCTGACCGGGTTCATTGTGCGGTCCGAAGCAATGATCTCATCATATTTATCCTTTAATCTATGGTTTGTTGAGCATCGAGACAATATAAAGGGAAATAACACGCTCTTTTTTGAGACCCTCTTTAAATTTTAATGTAAAAAGGTATCAGTAATGAAGATGTCGGAAAAGATGAAAAATAGTTTTTTAATTCTTATGGTCCTGTTCTTAATATCAGGATATGTGATCGGTGATCTTTCTGCTCAGGTAATTATAAATACCCTGGTGGAGCATTCATATGTTGAGGTGGATTTCTCCCTCTTCAGCGGTCATACGATCCTGGTGGATACAAATTATTCTGACTGGAAAGGTGTACAACCGTCAGGGGATAATAGTGCTGTATACAGTTCTAATGAGTATATTTATAAAGATGCCTATTATGATGATACCGGTGATGGTGATTATGCCTATCCCACGGGGGGCCATTTTAAAAGAGGGATGGCGGATATTGTACAGTTTCGTGTGACCTATGATACCACGAACCTTTATTTTTATGTAAATCTGCTGGATGCTTCCCCTGATCCGGCTGACGGATGGTGGGTGAATGGATTTGTTATGGGGATCCATGACAGCACGGCTGAAGGCGGTAATAATTTTCTGATACAGGGTAACGGCGTGGATCCTGACTCCGGTCCTGCAGCAGAGATCAATACAAAAGAGAAGATCCATTATACGCTTTTTGCCAGTTCCACCTACAAGATCAGGATGTGGAATGCGTCCGGTGTCAAGATCGGGGACGGCAATGACGGGGATAACAGTGACGGGACCCTGAATAATATAAGAATAAAGGCAAAGGAATGGAATAAGTATGAAGTAGGGATCCCGTTTTCTCTCATCGGGCCGGTCGCAGGCAAGAAATTAAAATTTCTGGTAGGGTCCTGTTTTGAAGAGGGTAACATGGTCCGAGAAGTACAGGGGTATCCGCTCTCAACAGAATGGTATATAACAGGCGGGGATAAACAGTGGTGGGTCAATACCGGCCCTGATCCTGATGTAATGGACCTGATCGGAGCAGCTAAGGACCTTCAGCAGAAGGACCTTGGTAATTACCGGGAAATTTTTTTTAATGCGGAATTTGATTTTGAAGTATTTAACATGGATATCCGGCCGTATATCTTCTCTCCCGGGAAGAGCGAAACAGTAACGATCTACTTTACATTTGCTAAAGCCGGGAAGGTGACCCTTCGTGTCAGGGACCTGAACGGCAGATCTATCAGGACGATCGAAGACGGTCTGGATGTTGCACCTGAAGCAGAGAATAACCTGTATATTGAAAAGACCTGGGATGGAAGGGATAATGATAATACCCTCCTGGACCGGGGAGCCTATATTATTGAGGCTGTCTTTGCTGACGGGAAGGAAGAAAAGATTAGCAGGAAGGTTGTGAGAGTATGGTAAAAATATTGATCATTATACTTCTGTTATTTCAGAATCTGTGTGCCGAAAATGTCCGGGGTTTATATGATGAATTTTTAAAGCCCGGAGCTGAATCAAAAGGGTATATGGAAGCTCTGACTGCATCCGATCTGGGGCTGATCTCTGTATTTTATAATCCGGCCAATATTGCCTTATCAGCCAATGAGATCGACTTTTATTTTTCCAAGGAGAACTATTATCTTATCAAGGACATCTCTCATATGACGGCAGGTGTGGGGAGCAAAATTCTGGAAGATCCGGTCATCTATGCAGCCCTCTCCTGGCGTAAATTTGATTATTTTGACCTTCTGGCCTATGATGATAATGAGAATATCATAACTTTTTCTTTAGGGTTTAAAAAGAGTTTTTTATTACTGGGAGCAAATTTAAAATATTACCATTCTTATTTGGATTCTTCGGATTTTCATTTTGTTGCCTCGGGCCTGGGTGTAGATGCAGGCCTCTCTCTAAGATTCAAGCGATTCCTCTTCAGTATTTCAGCTTTGAATCTGACAGCGGAGTTAAAATATAATGATGAGAAGACTGTTCCCCTAAAAGGGCAATACAGAACCGGGATCAATTATGAGCCGTATAAAAATTTACTGCTCTATCTGGACGGCAGTATGATGGGTGGTAAGAATAGACTGAATTTCGCGGCCGATTATAAACTGTTGAGGGCACTGCACTTCAGTGCAGGAGTGTCATCCGAACAGGAAGCCGGGGCAGGGATCTATTTCAGTCTTAATAAATTTATTGTCAAGTACGGATTCAGTTATTCTTTGTCTGATTCTTTCAACAGAAATGCTATCACATTTACTTTCGGGATATGATCATGAATAAGGGGAAAGCAATGGTCACACAGAGCGAGGTGGCAAAAAAAGCAGGAGTCTCTTTTATCACTGTTTCAAGGGTTGTGAATAACAAGGGGAATGTGAAAGAGAAGACCAAAAAGAGGGTCTTGAAGGTGATCAAAGAGCTGGGATACTATCCCAACAGCCTGGGACGCGGCCTGAATATGAACAGGACATTTACGATCGGCATTATCGTCCCTTTTACGGCTCATATTTTCGATACCTCTTATTATATCGAACTTTTAAGCGGTATAGAGACAGCCTGTGCTGAGCAGAATTATCATATCCTTTTATACCCAAAAAAAGAAGAGAAGGAAGAGATCGATTACCAGAGGCTTTTTTTTGAAAGAAAAGCAGATGGCCTCCTGATCATTGCCCCGGAGGTAGATGATGAACAGATCCGTTCTATCAATGATAATAGTATACCCTGTGTGGTGGTGGATGGGAGGCAGTCCTACAAGAATATTATCTTTATTGACAGTGATAATGTGAAGGGAGCTTACCTGGCAACCGAGTACCTTATCAAGATGGGACACAAGCGGATCGCATTTTTAGGCGGGTGGACCTTTGTGCGCAACGGAATGGATCGTAGAAACGGTTATCTGAAGGCCCTGGAGAAATATAGTATTTCCCGGAATGACAGGTATATTATGAAGGGAGATTTTACCGAGCACAGCGGGTATGCTAATATGATAACCCTTCTCTTTCTGGAAGAACGGCCTACCGCGGTTTTTGCAGCTAATGATTCCATGGCCATCGGTGCCATGAGTGCTATTAAAGAGAACGGCCTGAAGATCCCGGATGATATATCAATTATCGGGTTTGATGATATCAAGATGCTTCATTATCTCTCCCCGTCTTTAAGTACGGTCAAACAGTTTTCTTATGATATGGGGTATACGGCTGCCGGTTTTCTTATCCAGAAGATCAATAAGAGACAAGTGCAGTCCATGATATTTAAAGTGGAGCTGAAGATCCGCGAAAGCGTAAAGGGAATTTAGGTGCCAGGTCTTAAGAGGTTGTTGCCCAAATGGATTAAACAAAGGTAGCCGCAGGCTTTAGCCTGCGTAATGGTTCAATAATGTCATTAAACGCAAGCTAAAGCTTGCGACTACCACTATTTGATAATATTATCCCTTTGGGCAACAGCCCCTTAACATTATCACTTTAATCTGTTTCATATATGTCATCATATTATTTTAAATAAAAAGTGATAATGTTAAGACCTGGCACCAAGCAGGCTGATACGGCTGATCTTTCGATAAAGAGAACCGGAGCTTGACTCTTTCTCCAGGAACAGGTCAGAGACAACTACTTTCTTTAAATATTTTTCTTTTTCCTTTCCATTGATCCTGACAGTATAGGACCATTTATTATGGATCACGTAATGCCTGTTCTTATATTTCCCAATATAGAGCATAATATGGCCCGGGCCCGGATGATAAAGAAATGTTCCAAAGGAAGGAAGGTGGTTCAGCATTACATGTTTATTTCTTCCTTTAACAGGGATCGTTCGCAACAGCTGCATCTGGCTGATAGAACTTCGGGGCAGATTCAATCCCATGCAGAGAAAGACCCGTCTCAAAAAGGAGGAACAGTCCGTTCCTTCGGGGCCTCCACCCCAGCTGTAAGGCGTTCCCAGCATGCGGAAGGCCTGTTCGGAAATGTTGCGGGGAGTGAGCTTCAGGTATCCCACAGATACATTTTTTCTCTTTTTTACATATGCGTTTTTAAATCGTAACCTGCCTGAAAAGCTTCGAACAGGGATTTTTACGATATAATGGTGGTCCTCTTCCTTTTCCATGGGCAACTGGCATCCCATCCACAGGAAGGTGTAGGTCAGAATGTGATTTTTGGTGACAAAGACCGGAACCATCCAGTCCAGCGACACAATGAATTTTTCAGGATGGAGGAAGCTGTTAACAACCTCTTTATGATAGGTCCAGGCTATATCCTTCATCCGTATCCAACCGTAACCATGTGTGGATTGAACGAACGCCCATCGTTTGTCTTTAGAAAAGTGGAAGAGCGTTACTTCCTCTCCCGTATAGAGGGTAGTAAACTTTAGTATGTCAAAAGGAGCATCATCCGGTTTTTTCATGATCATCTTCTCAGTTGGAAATTTTCTCAAAGGAGTGGCTTTAAGGATCAGGCCGTAACGGCTTTTTATGATCCTGGGGATCTTATTAATATTCATTAGATACCGCAGTTGTTTGGCAATGGATGCATATGATATCTGCTTGTTGTGGATATCATATTTTTTAAAGGTTTTGAACCATTCAAGTTCTCTGTATAGGGCCCGCCTGATATTATATCCGGATTTTTGTTCTGGTACCCTCATCGGGTGAACCATATATCCCCGGATATATGCCTGCCGGTTGATCCACCTGATCTGATCTTCTTTAAGGAGTTCTTTATCAGGGTCTTTGACCTTTTGGATCCAGAAATCAGCCCGTTTTAAATACCAGGGAACACGGAAGAGTGTTGAACTGATCTTCTTTTCCAGGGAACACTGGCCTAGTATAAAGAGAGAAAAAAGTACAATGATCAGATATTTAAATTTTTGCTGTGAACTCATGCTTGTATAGAATATGGCAATGAATTTAATAAAAGAGGACGGGGATATCCGGTCTCTTTTATTTATAATAGCATTTTTATTTATGGTTTCAAATTTAAATTAAATACTGAAGTCAGGTCTTAAAGGGCAGGGTTCCAAATGTAGTAAGGGGCTTGTGCGAAGCCTCCTCGAAGAGGGTAGCCCCGTTTGAAATAGGGAGTTGTTTTTATAAATGCCTCTAAAGGCGCCCCTAAAGGGGCTTGCTACATTATATCTTCTTAAGAAAAAGGATTACAATTTTCATAACTTTTACAGATATATATTAATAATGAATAGTATTGATTAAAAGTTGTGAAATTAATACCTGGAATTCATGTATTACTTCTTTTTTATGTGATCACCGGTCATGGGTACAAAACGGACCGGGATAACAGATGTTTCATTGATCTTTCCTTTTCTCTTTGTCAGGACTTTGAGTTCCTGGAAATAATCCCCAACCGGTATGACCATTCTTCCGCCTTCCTTCAGCTGTTCCTTAAGAGGTTCCGGCACATACGGTGGTGCGCAGGTGACGATGATCCCGTCAAACGGAGCATATTTTTTCAATCCCAGATATCCATCTCCCTGGAATACAAAAATATTTTTATATCCCAGTTCAGCCAGCTTCTCTTTGCTTTTCTGAGCAAGGGATTCTATTATTTCCACGGAATAGACTTCTTTGCATAATTCTGCCAGGATGGCCGCCTGATATCCTGATCCGGTCCCGATCTCCAGGACCTTCTCCTTTTCTTTAAGTTTCAATAACTCGGTCATGAGAGCTACAACATAAGGCTGGGATATGGTCTGGCCCTCTCCAATGGGTAAAGGATAATCTCCATAAGCTTCATCCCACAGGCTGTGCGGGATGAAAAGATGCCGTTTTACTTTTTTCAGAGCATTAAGAACGCGTTTATCTTTTATTCCCCGTTTTTTGATCTGGTCTTCCACCATCTTCATCCGTTCTGTTTTCAGTTTCTGTTCTTGGCTTTTTTTTGTTTTTGGATAAAGATATAAAGAAAAGACCACAAGGATCAAAAGGATTAAAAATGACCGTATTGTTATATTACGAATCATATTAAGAATTTAGTCTTTAATTGGAACATTGTCAAGCCATTTAAAAAAGAGAATACCACGGAGGTACAGAGTCACAG
This sequence comes from Spirochaetota bacterium, assembly GCA_018817865.1. GTDB lineage: Bacteria > Spirochaetota > JAHITG01 > JAHITG01 > JAHITG01 > JAHITG01. The sequence goes on along the minus strand of JAHITG010000332.1, from coordinate 243 downwards.
AGGAATATAATTATCATCAAATAATATACTTAAAATAGCATTATTAATTAAAAAAGTAATAAATATTAATATAAAAATTATAATAGTTTAGTATAATTAATTTACTCTGAGGTTCTCTGTGCCTCTGTGGTGAAAAATGAAGGGTAGTAATGTTTTGATTAGCGATATTTATTAAGATTTTAAATGTCTAAGGTGAGGCCTTCAAAAGAATCCAGTATGTTCAGTTCCCGGAATTCCGGATCT
>JAHITG010000331.1 GCA_018817865.1 Spirochaetota bacterium | reverse complement strand
GTAATTCTTCGGGCCGTACCTTGGATAACTTCTTTAATGAAGCAAGCAGTTCTTTTTTCAGGTTATCCGCGGCTGTTTGATAATCAGTATGCGCTCCTCCTACAGGTTCCGGAACGATCTTATCTATAATTCCAAATGAATAAAGGTCCCTGGCTGTGATTTTCAAAGCACTTGATGCTTGATCTGCTTTCGTGGCATCATGCCATAAAATAGAAGCACATCCTTCAGGAGTGATCACAGAATAGACCGAATTCTCCATCATAAGAATAATATTGGTAACACCAATACCCAGTGCCCCGCCGCTGCCCCCTTCTCCGATAACAACAGAAATGATCGGAACTCTTAAAAGTGACATTTCAAGAAGATTTTTGGCGATCGCTTCAGCCTGCCCTCGCTCTTCAGCATCCATTCCCGGATAAGCACCTTGTGTATCAATAAAGGTGATGATCGGTTTATTAAATTTTTCAGCCAGTTTCATCAATCGAAGAGCCTTCCTGTACCCTTCAGGATGCATCATACCAAAATTATATATGATATTATCCTCAATGGTCCGGCCTTTCTGCTGCCCGATCAGCATTACATTAAATTTATCCAATGAAGCAAATCCGGTAATAACGGCTCTATCATCCTTAAAGGCCCTGTCTCCATGTAATTCAATAAAATCAGTAAATATTAATTTGACATAATCCAGAAAATAGGGTCTCTGGGGATGACGGGCCAGCTGGACTTCCTGCCATGGAGTAAGGTTTTTAAAAATATTCTGTTTTAATTTATCAAGTTTTTTTTCCAGTTCAGATATCTCTTTGTTTATCTTTATATCAGGATGATCTACAGACGATTTCCGTAATTCACTTATCTTTTCCTGAAGGTCATAAATTGGTTTTTCAAAATCTAACATGTATTTCCTTTACTTTATTATTAATATGGTATGGCAAAAATAATCTAATATATGAGAAATAAATGTCAAATTTTATTTAGTACAAAAGAAAAAGACCACAGAGGCACAGAGGCACAGAGGTATGAATAAAATAATGTCGCAAGATCAATTATTAGACATAAAAATACTATTAAGATATAAATATTAATTTTTAAAATTTTTATAAAGATGTTTGAAGATTTTTAATTATATCGTATTATAAATAATCAGTTTATTTCTTCTTTAAAATTTTTCTCTGTGCCTCTGTGCCTCTGTGCCTCTGTGGTGTTAGCTTTTAATTACTTAAGTGATATTAATAGAAGATATTCTGGTATTCGATACAGAGGGACCGGGAAGGCCTGTCCGTAGGATTTATCTCCCTGGAAGATGTATATTGAAAATACAGCCCTATATTCAAGAATTCAGAGAATGCATATTTTAAGCCGGCATTATAAATGATCTCTTTATTCCTGTTCTTATTCAGGTAAAAATTTTCAAGCTCACCCATCAGCATCAGCTCCGGAGTAAAAATTATATTCAAACCCGTATACAGTGATATATTATCACCGTTTTCTCTTGCTTCATTTGGCAATACCGGGAACCTGATACCCAAATGCATGAACTGTTCTCCGCTAAATAATACAATCGCTTTGGAAAGAGCAATATAAAAACCGTATACCAGGTCATCGGATATTTGATTATTATAGACCTTACCATACTCACCATTTAATAATGAATCATAACCGATAGCAAGACCCATTGATTCAGAATCAGGATAAATAATATTTATTTTTGCCATTACTCCCGGAATATTCCAATCCGTCTTTTCCGTTCCTATTGCCCCGCCAACATCCTCTATTATCCCCAGCATAATTCTGTCTGTTAATCCTATTGCCAGCCTGACCTGTATTCCGCCGCCCCCATAGGTCAGAAAATCTATGTTATAGTATCCTCTCAATATAGTACTGGCAGTAGGTATATCTATCAGTCTAATTATCTCTGCCTGCAGTGACAAGGGAATAAAAACGATTAAAAAAATAATTATAAACTTTTTCATTTTGACTCCTCATTAAATTCCAACTAATGAAAATATTAAATAAATGTCAGAAATACATCTTGACATTGATATATTCAAGAATTATATTAATCTAATAATAGTTTCGGAAATCAGGAGGAAAAGTTTAATGAAGAAGATAAAATTTAAACCGGTTTATCTTGTGTTTATCATGATATCGCTTATCAGTCTCATCATTGGAATGGCTATTTCAACGATCTCCTTTTTTGAAGGATTTAAAAAAGGTAATTCCTATTTTGCCAATGCGGTGTCAGCAATAAAGGATGATCCGTATGTTGAGAAAGCAATGGATGTTCAAAAAGCTTTTCGTCTAGTAGCAAAGACCCTTATGCCGAGTGTGGTAAACATCAGCACTGAAACCGTGGTAAAACAGAGTTTCCAGATGCAAAATGACCCTTTCTTTGAGTTCTTTGGAAAAGACTGGTTTGATCACTTCTTTAATGGGCCTCAGGAAAAGGAATCCATCAGGCAGGCGCTTGGAACCGGGGTTATAATAGATGAAGATGGCTTTATCCTGACCAATTTTCATGTTGTTCAAAATGCAACCAAGATCAAAGTAAAGCTGTCAAATGGAAAAGAGTACAAAGCCAGGGTTATAGGTACGGATCCCCGTAGTGATCTGGCCCTTTTAAAGATAGATGTAAAAGAGAAGCTGACACCAGCTCCTATTGGCGATTCTGATGAAATTGAGATCGGCGACTGGGGAATTGCCATCGGGAATCCATTTGCACTTGGCCACACTTTTACCGTGGGGATCATCAGTGCAAAAGGAAGAAGCGGGATCATACATGATTCCTCTAAATATGAGAACTATATTCAAACAGACGCCGCTATCAATCCGGGTAACAGCGGCGGACCGCTGGTGAACATCAAGGGGGAAGTAGTAGGCATAAATACTGCAATAGCGACCCCATCCGGCGGTAATGTGGGAATTGGTTTTGCCATTCCGATCAATATGGCAAAATCGATCTTTAAACAGCTGAAAGAGACAGGAAGGGTCAGCAGAGGGTATCTGGGAGTAAATATTCAGGATCTGACCCCTAAACTTGCCAAGTATTTTGACCGTGATCCCAATACCGGTGTTCTGATCTCAGATGTCATGAAGAAGTCTCCCGCGGGCAATGCCGGTTTGAAGAGCGGGGATATTATTCTTGAATTTGACGGTAAAAAAGTAAAAGATACGAATGAATTGCGTAATGTAGTAGCTCAAACCAAACCCGGAAACAAGGTAGAAGTACTTATTCTCCGGGATAAAAAAGAAAAAACAGTAAAGGTCAAGATCGGAGAGCTTCCTGATGAAAATTCCGAGAATTCAGCTGCAGCAGCTGAAAATAAAAATGAACTCTGGATGGGAATAAAAGTAAGCGACATTACTTCTTCATATATTGAAAAATATAAGCTTGATGATGATGAGAACGGAGTTATTATCACATTTATCACACCCGGAAGTGAAACTTATAATGCAGGTCTTCGAACCGGAGATGTCATTAAAAAGATAAATAACACTACTATTAAAAATCAAAACGATTTTAAAATATTTGTCGATAAATACAGAGATGATGACACTTTTCTCTTTATTATTAAAAAAGAGGGACGGTTGTTCTATCTTTCAATTGAAAACGACAAATAATTTACACACAGACTTATTCGGACAACAATAGCATGATCCATCGATCGATCTGTTTATTTATTGATCATCCTGTTTTAATTTTCGACAAGGTGATCTACAGCACGATTTCTTTTCAACTGATTAAAATCACAACAGGAGTTTTTACTAAAAAAATGAAAAAAATAAATTCGGATAAAATAAAAAAAAGCCTGCTTAAGATCAGGAAAAATCTGATCACAGGGTTAATAACAGCTTTACCATTATATATTACTTACCTCTTCTTTTTATGGCTGATGAAATTTTTTCATCAAAGACTGAATTTTATCCCTAAAAAACTTTTCCCTAACTATTCTTATTTAACAGGCCTGTTTGAGTTTATCCTGTTTGTATTGATCATTATTTTTATCTATTTGATCGGCGTAATGACCAACCATTATATCGGTAAAAAACTGATAAAAATGGGAGATACACTATTGAACAAGATACCTCTTATTAGAATTATCTACACAGGATC
>JAHITG010000330.1 GCA_018817865.1 Spirochaetota bacterium | reverse complement strand
CAGATTCCTTGCAGATTTAAATATTATCATAGAGATCGATTCTCTTTTTTATTTTCAGTATTTAATTGGTTGATCATTTCTTTGGTAAGGGTACGCAAGCTTGAAATATGAACAGTAACGCCTCCTGCTATTATCAAAAGCAATATTTTCAGCCATAAATGAGGTACAAAAAATATAATTGAAAAACAGATAGAGAACCAGAGAAGCAGTATAGAAAATATTTTTGTTTTAAGTGAAACAGCCCTGAATTTCAAATAACAGCTTATATATTGTCCGAAATATCTGTGATGAGTGATCCACTGATAAAGCCGGTCAGAACTTCTCAGGAAACAACCGGCAGCTAATAGGAGAAACGGTGTTGTCGGAAGTAAAGGAATAAAAATACCGATAATACCTATTGAAAAGAAAATATAACCAAAACAAATTAATATAGTTTTTTTCATAGAGTAAAAAAGATACCGGTAATAAGGATACTATTATCCTTATTACCGGTTATATGTTCAAATTGCCTATTTTATTGCTTCTTTTAAAGGAATTCCAAGAGCTTCAGCTACACCTTTGCCATAAGCTTCGTCCGCTTTATAACAATTGTTAATATGCAGGATCTTTACTTCCTTTGGCGCATCTCCCATTGCCCTTGCTGTATTTTCAAATAATACTTTTTTCTGCCCGGGACTCATGAGATTAAAGAGTCCTCGGGGTTGTGAATAATAGTCATCATCGTCCTCTCTGAAATTCCAGTGATCAGCATCACCGTCTATTTTTAACGGAGGTTCTTTATATTCGGGCTGTTCCTGCCATTCTTTATAGCTGTTGGGCTCATACCCCAGAGTGGAGCCGTTATTGTCATCGACTCTCATTTGGCCATCCCGGTGAAATGAATGAACAGGGCATCTTGCTTTATTGACCGGAATAAGATGATGATTTACACCCAGGCGATAACGCTGTGCATCACCATATGAAAAAAGCCTGCCTTGAAGCATTTTATCCGGTGAGAAACCGATACCCGGGACAACATTGGCCGGATTAAAAGCTGCCTGCTCAACATCAGCAAAATAATTCTCAGGGTTTTTATTAAGTTCAAGAACACCGACATCGATCATGGGGTATTCTTTATGCGGCCATACCTTTGTCAGGTCAAATGGATTAAATTTACACTTATTGGCCTGTTCTTCGGTCATCAGCTGAATTTTCAAATTCCATTTCGGGAAATCTCCTTTATCAATACTCTTCAGCAGATCACGCTGATGACTTTCTCTGTCCTTGGCAATTATTGCTTCGGCTTCTTCGTCAGTCAAACATTTTATCCCCTGTTGGGTTTTAAAGTGAAATTTAACCCAGATCCGTTTGTTCTTTGCATTGATAAGGCTGAATGTATGACTGCCATAACCGTTCATATGACGATAAGAATAAGGTATACCCCGATCGCTCATTGTGATGGTAACCTGATGTATTGCTTCAGGTAAATTGGCCCAGAAATCCCAGTTATTTTTTGCGCTCCGCATATTTGTACGGGGATCTCTTTTAACAGCATGATTAAGATCGGGAAATTTCATCGGGTCCCTCAGGAAAAATACGGGTGTATTGTTCCCCACCAGATCCCAGTTGCCTTCTTCAGTATAAAATTTCATAGCGAATCCTCTGATATCTCTTTCAGCGTCTGCCGCACCTCTTTCTCCTGCAACAGTGGAGAATCGGACAAAGACATCAGTCTTTTTTCCTACCTTTGAGAAAATATTAGCCTTTGTATACTTGGTAATATCATGAGTAACAGTAAAAGTGCCGAATGCTCCGGACCCTTTGGCATGCATACGTCTTTCAGGGATCACTTCACGGTCAAAATGAGCAAGCTTTTCAAGATACCATGTGTCCTGCAGCAGCGCCGGCCCTCTCTTTCCCGCGGTCATAATATTTTGGTTATCTACAACCGGTGCCCCCACATTATTAGTCAGTTTCTTCTTTTTTTTTCATTTTATTATCCTCCTTTTCAGCAGAGCCAAAAGAT
>JAHITG010000329.1 GCA_018817865.1 Spirochaetota bacterium | reverse complement strand
TATCATATTTACAGGCCAAATACACCAAAACCGTGGTTCCAGTATCTTTTTAATGATAAATTCCATTCACTGGTTTCACAGACAGGGGGTGGTTTCAATTATGCCGTGGACCCCAAGGTCAACAGGATCCTGCGCTACGATAATATTGATACGGATCTCTCCGGCAGGTACCTCTTTATGAAAGAGGGTAAAGATATCTGGTCAGCAAACTGGATGCCGATGAAGAAGAATCCTTCCAAATGGAAGACGATCTTCAGTCCCGGATACGCCGAAATCAATTCAGAATACAGGAAAATATCCACGAAGATGCGCTTCTTTGTACCTCTTGATGAGAACATGGAGGTCTGGAGCATTACAGTAAAGAATAATTCTTCACATGCTAAAGAGATCGTTCTGTATCCGTTCATAGATGTGATCGCGGGAGATGTGAGCATGGAGGCCGGCTATAGGAACATCATGAAGCTGTACAATGTTGCTTATTATAAAAAAGAGATTAATTCGATCATAATGTACAAGATGGCATCCTCGGCAAGGGAGTTTGAGAATTATGTCTATTTCATGGCCTCGCAGATACCATCGTCATATGAGACAGAAAAACTGGCCTTTTTCGGGCAATATAATACGGTTGAAACTCCGGCCGGCCTTGGGGCCTTAAGACTGACCAATTCTTCCACCCGAGGTGAGGACATGGTCGGTGTTTTCCAGTATAAGCTCAGATTGAAACCGGGAGAGGAAAAGAGGATCGACCTGTTGATCGGATTATCCGAGAAGAAGAGTTCAATAAACGGGATCTATCAGAAATTCATACAGGATAAAAAACGAATTGAGAAGGAGTTTGAAAAGACAGTGGCTCACTGGCAGAAGATATTAAAACAGTTGTGGATCGATACGGGAGATGAAGAGCTTGACAGGATGGTGAATATCTGGGGAAAATACCAGTTACTGGCCATTATAAGGTGGAGGGGTTCTTCTGCCTACCATGGAACAGAAGGCGGCCTCGGGTATCGTGACCTTGCACAGGATGTAGAGGGTTGTGTGGGACTGAATGCCGGTTTTGCAAAAGAGAAGATCATAGACCTCCTCCATTATCAATATTCGAACGGTAATGCCGCTTCCGGATTCTCTTCCGTTGAAGGGTCATGGGATGAGAATGAAGAATCAAAACTTGTAAGCGGGAAGTCTGATGTGGCTATCTGGCTTCCGAATGCCGTGGTAAAATATATAAAAGAGACCGGGGATTTCGGCTTTTTAAAGAAGAAGGTGAAGTATCTTGACAAGGGAGAGGATACTGTTTATACAAGGATCATAAAAGCTGTCCGGTATATCTCCACTGCAACGGGGAAGCACGGGCTTCCGCTTATCAGGATCGCTGACTGGAACGATGCCTATGACAAGATCGGCAGGAAGAATAAAGGTGAATCGATCTGGCTGGGAGAAGCTGTCTGCTGGGCCGCACTGATCGTTAAGGAACTGGCGGAATACCTGAAAGATAAAAAAACCGTTAATGAAATGAATGCAATCCACAGTAGAATGAAAAAAGCAGTGAATAAACATGGTTGGAACGGAAAACATTATATGGCCGCGTTCAATGATCAGGGCCGCAAGATCGGGGATACGCATGTTCCTTTAAATTCTCAAACCTGGGCTATTTTAGGTTCAGTTGTGGAAAAGGCCAGGCTTCCTAAGGTAATAAAAGCAATTGATTCTCTGGATACCCCTTATGGTAATGCACTCTTTAAGCCTCCGTATCATAATTATGAACCGGATATCGGACGGGTTTCGGCTTTTGCTGAAGGCACAAAGGAGAATGCAGCCTGTTTTTCGCATGCCATTGCCTTCAAGATCGTGGCAGATTGTATGATCGATCGGAACAATGCAGCGTATCAGACAATTAAAAAATTGATGCCGACCAGTACGGCCAAACAGAATATAGAAAAGTATAAAGTAGAGCCGTATGTCTGGGCAGAATATGTGATCGGGCCCGGGAACAAGTATCACGGGCAGGGCTCTTTTACATGGAATACGGGCACAGCCGTATGGACCTACATCGGGGTGACAGATTGGATCCTGGGAGTAAAGCCGCACTTTAATGGATTAAAGATAGAACCGAAGCTTCCGGACAGGATCAGAAAAGTCACCATGAAAAGGGTCTTCAGGGGATCTGTTTATAAT
>JAHITG010000328.1 GCA_018817865.1 Spirochaetota bacterium | reverse complement strand
GATCTTTTTAATATAAACTTTCCTCTCTTTCTTCTTCAGATCATTACACTTTTTCTTAAAATCCTCAATATAGGCATCCGCTAAAAAAGCGTATAAATATACTGTATATTCTTTCAGAAAAACATTTGCTTCAAATAATTTTTTTGCTTCATTGAGATGCTTTATAGCATTGGAATAATCTCCTCTTTCCAGAAGAAGATAAGCATAATAGGCATTAGCGAAACAGAGGCTGAATAAAATATTATTCTTTTTGCTGATATCAACAGCTTCTTTTCCAAGAGTCTCCGCTTTATCAAACTCTCCCATCTCCGTGTAACAGAATGCAATACAGGCTCCTGATTCTGCGATCCCGTAAAAATTCTTTGATTTTCTGCTGTTCTCAAGATGAATACCGTCATAATAGATCGCTTTATCATACTGCCCCATATACCTGTGTCCGTGAGCAGCAGCATGGCAGGCCATTCCCAGCTCCCATAAATCTCCAACCCGCTCAAAGATCTCTTTGGCCTTATCGGCCTGTTCAATACTTTTAGCAAGGTCTCCCTTCCATGAATAACAGTAACCCAGAAGCTGAAGGCTCTGTGCCTGGCCCCATTCATTTTTATTGACTCCTCTGACCTTATATCCGTTTTTATGATTCTTGATCGCTGACGTAAAAAGAGGGATCGCCATTAAAAGGGAACCGTACCCCTCCAATGCAACTCCATACTCATCAGTACCATATACTTTGGCTTCAGCAAAATTGATACTTCGGAGGACCACACGCATAAATCGTGTAATATCACTTAAAACATACGTCCAGGTCAATCGGAAGTTGAACCAGACGATCTCTTTATCCTCTTCCCTTATCTTTTTTCTTGACTTATGTACAAAAAGAAAGGGGAAGAAAATATGCAAAAAATGTATATTGAGCTCTATTAATACTGAGAAGACAACTCCCAGTTTGGTCCTGGGTACTTTCTCTTTTAAAAGGGATAATCCTTTTACCGAATTAGCAATACAGTTGTCCCAGTCCCCCTTTCTGAAATAAGCATCTGCGATCTTACGAAAAACCTTTGCTTTTTCCAGCGCACTCTTCTTTAAAGGAAGCAGCATCTTGGCAGTCTGGATGGCCTGGTCCCCCATCCCGATAGTCAGATAAATATCAACCAATCCTTCCCTGGCCTCAACCCACTCTTCCCCTTTAGCCTGTCCTTTCTCTTCAAGGATCTCTATACCTAGCTTATAATATTTGATCGCTTCTTCGTTTGCATAGTTGGATTTAGCTTTTCTGGCTGCCGTGAAGGCAAATTCCAGGGACTTATCTCTGTCTCCTGCTTCTGCATAATGAAAGACCAGATCAAAGACCACATCATCAATATTCTCCCTGTTCTGCTCTTCTATTGCTTTAGCGATCTTTAAATGGATCTTCTTGGTTTCCGCTTTCCCGATCTTTTCCAGGAAGGCTTCTCTGATCCTGTCATGCACAAAGATGACCTTTCCTTTTGTCTTGCTCTTTTCGATCAACTGTAAAGAGATCAGCTCATCGATCAGCTGAATGATCTCTTCCTCCTCGTACTCAAGAAGAGAATACAGAAGGTCAATTATAAATTCCCTGCCGATGATAGAGCTGACGCATAAGAGGTCGTTCTGCTTACCTGTGAGATCATCGATCCTCTTTACAACAAGGTCAATGATATTACCTGAGATACTGATGGATTTTATCTTGGCCCAGTCCTCCTGCCAGTACCCCTCCTTCCAGATAAGGACTTTCTCTTCTACCAGTTCGCGCAGGATGGTAATAGCAAAAAAGGGATTGCCGCCTGATTTCTCAAGTACATATTCGGTTAATTTATAAGCCCTCTCCTCATTTTCACCTAAAACCCCTGCCACCATCCTGTTCAATTTTGTCTGGTCCAGTTTAGACAGTTTTATATCCTTTAAAGCCTGTTTATTCTTTTCAGCTTTCTGTTTGATCCTGTTCAGGCTGTGATCCTTTCCTATCTCGTCATCCCGATATGTCCCGATCACGAAGAGGTTTGTCTTATTGACCTTCCAGAGGATCTCTTCCAGTAAACTCAGAGAGCCTTCATCTGCCCACTGCAAATCATCCAGGAAGAGAACACTCAGCTGGTCTTTTCTTGTCAAATTGCAGAAAAAATCAGATGCCACTTTCATAAACCTCTGATTTTCCCTTTCAGGGTCCAGAGCTATCAGATCAGGAACATCTCCCAGGATCTGGGACATGTTATGATTAAGCCGTATCACGACCTCTCCCAGGTCTCCCAGTATACTTTTTAACCGCTTTATTTCTCCTTTACGGTCTTCTTCCTTCATCCCCTCCATCTTGCGGATATACTCATTTATGCTGTCCCTGAACGGCTGGTATGGGATCTTGTTCTCCTGATTGAGACATCTGCCCTGGATAAAAAGCCCACCCTGTTCATATCCCTGCTCATATAAAAATTCCTTGACAGACTCAACCAGCCTGCTCTTACCCACACCTGATTCTCCTCCTATGAGGCAGATATTACCTTTAGAAGCAAGCGCCTGCTGATAAGCATCTTTGATCCGGGCGATCTCTTCTTCCCGTCCCACCAGCCTGGTCTGATAGGTTAATTTTGTTTTTTGATCTTTTTCAGCAACAATAAAATCTTTTTCGCCTTTCTTTAAGCGTTCCAGATCATACAGAAGCCCTTTAGCGCTCTGATATCGTAATTCCGGCTCTTTATTGAGAAGTTTGATCACGATCTCTTCCAGAATTTTGGGGATCTCTTTATTGACTTCACGAAGCCTTCTGGGTTCTACGGCAACCTGTTCATGGAGGAGCTTATTCACCTCTGTTGATTTAAAGGGGAGCTCCTTACAGAGGAGCTGATAGAAGACCACTCCCAGGGAATAAAAATCACTTCTCTCATCGATCTGTTTATTGACTATACCGGTCGCTTCAGGGGACATATACCCGAAGGTCCCCACGATCTGTTTGACCTCCCTGATCCGGGAGAGCTCCATGATATGGGCAATCCCAAAATCCAGAAGGGTTACATTATATTTTTCACCTGATTTTTTATTCGGAGCTACAATGATGTTCCCGGGCTTCAAATCCCTATGTATGATCCCTTTTTTATGGACATAATCCAGTGCCTCTGTGACCTGCGCAATGATCTGAACTGCCTCAATAAAAGAGAAGACCTTACCTTCACGCAGCAGTTCGGAGAGACTCTTCCCTTCAAGAAGTTCTTCAGCCAGAAAAGGTGTATGATCATGCTCCCCTGCTTCATATAGTTTTATAACGTTGGAATGGCTGAACTTGCTGACAGCGTCCGCTTCCCGTTTAAAACGGATCACATCTTCCACATAGGAAGAAGTGACACCCTTCTTCAGGAATTTCAAAGCTACATCTTTTTTATCCTTTAAATGCAGTGCCTTAAATACGACACTCATCCCCCCTTCTCCGATCTTGCTCTTTATTTTATAGTTATTATTTATTATTTCATCCTGCTTTATCTGCAGTGTCATATATACTCCATAAAAAATAAAAAAATGTAGGCACAATTTTAATTGTTCTTGTGAACTCCTTGTTCTGTCCTAAGAAAAAACACGAATAAATTCGTGCCTACATTAACTTCAAATGATATTACAGATCTTCGAGTAGCTCTTTTGCTTCTTTCTTCAATTTTGCATCATATCCCTGCTCTTCCGGAAGGCTGATAGCTTTCTTATACTCTTTTGCAGCCAGATCTTCCTTGTCCAGTTCTTCATATGTTTTACCCAGCTCAATATGTGTCTCGATGTTACTCGGTTTTAAAGCTATGGCTTTTTTAAAATATGTTTCAGACTTCTCCACACTGGCATCAGGGAGTCCGCCGTAGAGGATCTTGGCAAACATCTTTAAAAGGCCGCCTAACGTGGCTACTTCCCGGTGCCAGGCTCCTAATATATGATATGCGATATTATTCTTCGGGTCCAGTTTTACAGCAAGTTCCGCTTCCGTTTTTACCTGTTTGGACATCTCCACCTTATCTCTTCCGCCTTTGAACATGGCCAATCGGCCTACAGATGAAGCGAGCCTGACATGGGCTTCTGCCTTGTTCGGGTCGATCTTGATCGCCTGTTTTGCATACTTAACCGCTAATGCATAATTCTTTTCCTTTGCATCCTCTTTGTCCTCATGCAGAAGAAATCCAAGGTTCAGATAAGCCTCTGATATCCTGCAGGTTGCATAATAATTATTCTTTTCAACATCAAGAATTTCCTTATAATACATGACGGCCCGTTTGTAGGTCCACTTGTCAAACGCCTGGTCCGCTTTAGTGATCTTCTGCTTCAGGGTTTCCTTTGCTGCATAAGACACCTGAATGGATAAAAGAGAGAAGATCAGAATTAAAATTACTGCACCTCTTTTTTTCATTTGTTACCTCCTTTAAATTTTTAAATTTAAGCTGTTTTTTTCATGGTTATCAGGGTTATATCATCACTCTGAGTCAGGTTGCCTCGAAAAATATTTACTTCCTGAATAATGCTTTCATTAATCTCTTTCGGAAGATTTGATGCATTTTTCAACAACAATTTTCTTACTTTTTCAAGAGTAAACTGCTGCCTGCTGCTGTTCATGGATTCATGGATCCCGTCTGTTAAAAGCAGTAAAATGTCATCCTTTTTCAGTTTATACTTGCCGGTAGTATACTTTGCTTCTTCGAATACGCCAATGGGGACTCCCTTGCCTTCTCCTAATTCCTGGACCTTCCCTTCTTTTTTATTATAAAGAATGGGGTCCTGATGCCCGGCATTAGTGTATTCCAGCTCCCCTGTCTTTGCATCATAGATAATAAAAGTGCCTGTGGCATACTTCTCCGCCTTCAGCCTCTGCAGAAGCCTCTTGCTCAGGATATCCACCAGTTCGGCCGTGGTCTTCACTTTATCGATCACCGAGTGAAAGATAAAAGAGATAACCGACATAACGATCGCGGCTGATGATCCGTGTCCGGAAATATCAACTATAATAATACCGTATTTATCCTTCCCCATTTGAACAACATCATAATAATCTCCCCCGATAAATTCCGCAGGGGAATAATAGGCATTTATGTTAATGTCCTTGATCTCTTCTATCTTATCCGGGAGAAAATATTTCTGGATCTCTCCCCCGATCTGCAGGTCCCGCTCCATTCTCTCCTTGGCGATCGATTTTGTATAGAGCCTTGCATTCTTTATGGAAACAGCAGACTGGCTGGCCAGAAGCTCCAGAACCTGCAGGTCATCTTCCGTAAAAAGCCCGCTGACCAGGTGACTGTCCAGGTAGATCACACCAAGAAGCTCTCCCTTGATCATGATAGGCGAACAAAGGACCGATTTTAATCCGGTCCTGACAACGCTGGCACGGGTCTTTAGTTCATGGTCTTTTAAAGCATCACTGATGATCATCGGTTTCATATCAGCTTCCATATTGGCTAATATCTTTTCACTTACCTGGAATGTATCTGTCCCTGTTCCGCCTTTTACATCCTGCAGAACCTTGATCTCCAGTTTATGAGGTTTATTCTCATCCGCATCAGGATAAAGAAAGAGGGCACCCCGTTCAGCGCCTACCAGTTCAATGGTGCTGGTCATGATCTTATCCAGAAGCTCATCCAGATCAAGAATAGAGGAAAGGTAACGGCTTGTTTCCAGAACGGTATTCATGCGCCTTTCCGTCTTTAACCTGTCCTGTGAGGTTACTTTTGATTCCCCCTCGGCGATCTCATCTTTTATTTCAATTCCCAGCAGATCCCTGCATTTTTTAATATAGATCTTTGCGCCTATCTCTGTAAACACCTTATGTGCTTCCTGCCACTTTTCTTTTGCTTTTTCGCATCGACCGATCGAAGAGAGGAAATTACCAAATTCATAATAACTTTTTCCCAGTTCATATTTTCGATCGAGCGCCAGAGTCTGTTCTATGCTTCTCTTAAAACACTTGATCGCTTTGGCCCTGTGGCCGGCTATCGCGTGGTACATACCTGTTACCCGCAGTGCAGCACCATACCTGTTGGGCCAGAATCGTGTCTCAAACAACACACTCCTGCATGCTTTTCTGATGACCTTTAATTTTTGTCTTCTCTTTTTGGAATCTTTTTTATTCTCATCATTACCAAACTGACGTTTATAATCCAGTATATGCGCTTCCACCAGATAACTGAAGAGATGGAGTGTATAATTCTTCAAAAAGTTGTTCTCTTTATATATCTTCATGGATCTATCTAAATGTTTGATAGCTGTTTCCGGGTTCCCCTTTACGATCTCCACATATCCCAGGTTCATCCAGCCAAAACAGACAATGAACCATATCTTTTCCCGCTCGCTCAAAGCAATACAATCCAGGCAGCATTTTTCGGCTTTTGCAATATCACCCGTCTCAATATAGATCAATGCCAGCCACCCGTTCCCGTCGCTGATGCTGTAATTATCCACGATCTGGGTTGCCAGGTCCCTGAACTTCAGGAAGACATCCAGGGCCTTATCATAATCACCTCTAAAATAATGATTGTGTCCTAATATCTGGAGGGTCATGCAAAGTTCCCACATATCTCCCATCTTCCTGTACATCACGGCTGATTCATTACCCAGCTCGAGACTCTTCTGATACCTTCCCCTCCATTGATAATATGCACTGTAGATCTGCAGTTCCTGAGCCGTTCCCCATTCATCAGCCAGTTCCCTTTTCAGCTTAAGGGCTTTTTCGTGATACTTCTTTGAGATCATAAATACAGGGATCGCCATAAAAAGGGATGCATACATGCCGTAGCCTGTACTCAATTCATTGGACTTTCCGAGCTTTGTCTCTCCCAGATTTGTCATCCGCAGGGTGCTGTGAATAAACTTTATTACATCACTCAATACATACATCCATGTTATATCATTATAGTATCCGAAGATATCTTTATATTTCTTCTCAGTAATTCCTCCCTTCCTCTTCATAAAGAGTATAGGGAAAAGGCCGATCAGAATATGAAAGACAAAATTCTTTAATATGCCGCCGGCTACCTGGGAGTTTGTTAATGGAAGTTTTTCTCCTAACAGGGCCAATCCTTTGGTGGCTACTTTTTCACATCTCTTCCAGTCCCCTTTCTTGCGCCATGCACTGACGATCTTTTTATAGACATCCGTCTTCCTGTCGATCGTCTTTAATAAGGGCAGAAGGGTCTCACCTATTTTTATGGTTTCATCATAATTACCTTTACTTAAATAAACATCGGCGAGTTCTTCTTCGGCCTGCATCCAGTCTTCACCTGATCTTTCACCCTTCTCTTCCAGAAGCCCGATACCGATCTTATAATACTTAATTGCTTCATCATTGGCATGATTGCTCCTGGCTTTACGTGCAGCAGGAAGCACATACTTTAATGATCTCTCCTTGTCTCCGCCTTCCGTAAAATGATATGCCAGGTCAAAGACAACATCATCGATACGGTCACGGTGGCTGGTTTCCATGGCATTGGCAATCTCCAGATGGATCTTTTTACTCTCTGCTTTTCCGATCTTTTCCAGAAAAGCTTCCCGGATCCTGTCATGAACAAAGATCACCTTGCCTTTTTCTTTGCTCTTTTCTATCAGCTGTACCATCATCAGCTCATCGATCAGACGGATGGTCTTCTCCTCCTCAAACTCAAGCAGATCATACAGGAGATCAACCTTGAATTCCCGCCCGATGATCGAGCTTACACAGAGCAGTTTATTCTGATCTTCTGTCAGATCATCGATCCGTTTGATCACAAGATCAATGATATTATTGGAGATCCGGATGGAATTGATCTTCTCCCAATCCTCCTTCCAGTATCCGTTTTTCCAAATGAGTGCTTTCTGTTCGACCAGTTCCCGGAGGATCGTAATGGCAAAGAAAGGATTACCGCCTGATTTATCCAATACATAAGCGGTTAATTCTACTGCTTTTTCAGGCTGTTCCCCCAATACTCCTGCCACCATTTTATTCAGTCTCTCATGGTTAAACTTTCTTAATTTAATATTGGAAATAGAGCTTTTTTCATTTCCTGATTTCTTCATGATCTTCTGCAGGCTGTGATCTTCCCCTACTTCATCATCACGATATGTTCCTATTATAAATAAATTCGCGGAATTGACCTTCCAGGATATTTCATCCAGCAGGCTTAAAGAACCTTCGTCAGCCCATTGAAGATCGTCGAGGAACAGGACACTGAGTTTTCCTTTTTCCGTCAGATGACAGAAAAAATCAGAAGCCACCATTAAAAACCTCTGATTCTCCCTTTCTGAATCCAGCGAGACCAGCGGGGAAACATCTCCCAGTATCTGTTTCATGTGAGGATTAAGCCGTATAATGATCTCTCCCAGGTCTCCGACCGCTTCTTTCAGCCTTTCGATCTCTTTCTTCCTCTCGTTCTCTTTCATCTTCTCCAGTTTCTGAATGTATTCGTTGATACTGTCCCTGAACGGCTGATACGGTATCTTGTTCTCCTGGTTCAGACAACGGCCCTGGATAAAAAGTCCTCCTCCTTCATATCCCTGCTCGTACAGATATTCCCTCATCTCTTCTACCAGCCGGCTCTTTCCAACCCCGGGTTCTCCTCCGATCAGACAGATATTCCCTTCAGACTCCTTTGCGCCTTGAAAAGCACTTTTCAGGATATCCATCTCCTCTTCTCTTCCCACCAGCCTCGTCTGATAGGTCAGCTTGGTCTTCTGGTCCTTTTCTGCAATGATAAAATCCTTTTCACCTTTTAAGAACCTCTCAAGGTCATGTAAAAGGCCGATCGCACTCTGATACCGCAACTCAGGCTCTTTATTGAGGAGTTTAACCACGATCTCTTCCAGTATCTTGGGAACTTCACGGTTCACCTCACGAAGCTTCTTTGGTTCGACCGCCACCTGCTCATGTAAAAGCTTATTTACTTCGGTTGATTTAAAGGGCAGTTCTTTGGAAAGAAGCTGATAAAAGACGACTCCCAGGGAATAGAAATCACTCCGTTCATCGATCTGCTTATTTACGATCCCCGTAGCTTCGGGAGACATATACCCGAAAGTACCTACAATCTGGGTCACTTCCTTGATCCTTGAGAGCTCCATCACATGGGCAATACCAAAATCAAGAAGCGTCACGGAATATTTATCAGCTTTCTTAGCGACTACGATATTCCCCGGTTTCAGATCCCGGTGAATGATCCTTCTTTTATGGACATAATCCAGAGCCTCTGTGACCTGGGCTATGATCTGAACTGTTTCATTCAATGTAAATATTTTTCCCTGTTGTAAATACTCGGAAAGACTCTTTCCATCCAGCATTTCCTCGGCCAGATAAGGAGTGTTGTTGTATTCCCCGGCACCATACAGCTTAATGACATTCGGATGGTCCAGCTTGCTTACCGCTTCTGCTTCTCTTTTAAAACGGATCACATCTTCTACATACGAAGAGGTAACTCCCTGTTTTAGAAATTTTAAAGCTACATCCCTCTTTTTATCAATATCGACCGCCTGGTAAACAACACTCATTCCCCCTTCACCAAGCATCTTTTTGATCTTGAAGTTGTTGTTAATAAGCTCATCCTGTTTTAATTGAAAAGCCATAATAACTGTCTCCGGATCCGGATTTTATTAAGATGCACTTCTGGATACTATCCCTATATAGTATATCTTTAAATTTAATTTTCAAGTATTTACAATTATTTTTTTAATGGCTTTTTAAACAATCAACACTTGACAAACAAGAAAAAACAGATATAGTTATTGTGAAGACGAGGACCATTGAGATGGATAAAAGAGATATTATTATTTTAGGATCAGGCCCTGCAGGATTGACTTCAGCGATCTATTCTTCAAGAGCAGGCTATAAACCATTAGTCATTGAAGGATTGCTCTCCGGAGGCCAGCTGATGATCACCACAGAGATTGAGAATTTTCCCGGATTTCCTGACGGCATATCCGGACCGGATCTAATGGAAAAAATGAAGAAGCAGGCTGAAAAATACGGAGCAGAGTTTATTACCGCAGATGCAACAAAGGTTGAACTGAAAAAACGGCCTTTTAAAATATATACCGATGAAAAGGAGTTTGAGGCAAAGGCACTGATAATTGCCACCGGTGCCAGGGCAAAATACCTGGATAACCATACTGTAGAGGCTTTAAAAGGAAAAGGAGTCTCTGCCTGCGCCACCTGTGACGGTTTTTTTTTTAAGAATAAAACTGTTTATGTGATCGGGGGTGGAGATACTGCTGCTGAAGAAGCATTATTTTTGACTAAGCATGCAAAAGAGGTCTTTCTCGTCCACAGAAGGGATGAACTGCGGGCAAGCAAATACATGCAGGAAAAGCTATTCAATAATCCCAAGATCACTATT
>JAHITG010000327.1 GCA_018817865.1 Spirochaetota bacterium | reverse complement strand
GTACACCGGTCCTGTGTTCAACAGACCCGGCTGTCAAGAATAAAAGCCCTTTAAATATGGCATGATTAAAAAGATGGAAGACTCCGCCCAGAAGGGCAAGTGCTGCAATCTCTGTCGAGCCTTTTCTTGCCAGTATCAGCACGGCCACACCTATGGCGGTAACCACATATCCTATCTGGCTGATGCTCGAATACGCTAACAGGCGTTTGAAATCCCATTGCCCGATAGCCAGGATCCCTCCTACTACCATTGACAGAGTCCCGATAACGACTATCACCATTCCGTAGTTATAGTTTACTGTAAACATATTAAAGAATAACCGCATTATCAGATAGACTCCAATGGCCTTGATCAAGACTCCCGAAAGCATGGCGGATATGGGCGACGGAGCCGATGAATGAGCATCAGGAAGCCAGGAATGGAACGGGACCATGGCTGCTTTCAGCCCGAATCCCATAAGGAATAATGCCTGTATAAAAAAGACAGCTTTTAACCCCTGAGCATTCTTCATTAAAACAGCAATATCTGCAATATTGACTGTTTTAAAGAGCCAGTATGTCATGCCGATCCCCAGGAGGATCATCATGGAAGAGAGCCCGCCCAGCACCTGGTATTTAAAGGAAGCTTCCAGCTCCTCTTTTTTAATGCCGAATGCTACCAGGGCGTAAGAAGCAATGGCCGAGATCTCCAGAAAAACAAATATATTGAAGAGATCTCCGCTTATGGCGACTCCGTTCATGCCTGCTATCATTAAACAGAACAGCGCAAAGTATTTTTCAGTGCCTGTATATTTTTTAATATAGGATACAGAGAAGAGTCCCGCGCAGAAACCGATCAGGTTGATGATCACAAGCAATACCCGGCTTAATCCGTCCACCACAAGGAATATTCCAAAAGGGATCTTTCCTGCAGATCCCCATCCTCCTACCTGGTATACTATTAAAGCGTCGTTCCTTATAACCAGGAAGATCGCAAAGACGGTCAGGAATAATAATACGAGGTTTGTTAACAGGGCAGAAATAAATTTCAGCCTCTTTCCAACAAGTGAGATCAGGATACCGGCTACAAGCGGTAATAAAACAAATAATGGAATAGTGTTCATTGTTTAACCTTTTAATTCTTTGATCTTTTGGATATCAAATGTACCATACTTTTTATATAACCTTACGGCAATGGCCAAAAGCAGTCCTGTTGTGGCTACACCGATAACGATAGTGGTCAGTACCATGGCCTGGGGCAGGGGGTCGACAAATATTCCTCCTTCCGCGGCCTTTTCAACTATGGGTGCTTTCCCGCCCTTTATATAACCGATCAGTATCAGAAATAGATTAATACTGTATTCAACCAGGGCCAGCCCTATGATGATCTTGATCAGATTTCTTTTAACAAGAACTCCATATAATCCAATGCAGAATAACGTTATACATAAAATAAATAATGTCACTTTATTTCCCTTCCTTGGAGGATCTGATCACGAATTCCAGAAAGATCGTGAACAGGGCCCCTCCGACTTCCATGCCAACGGCAATATTTAACAGAGGAATGATACCGGCACTGAAAAGATTACCGGGAATCCCTTTTGTGAGAAAGTTTTTAAAAAAAACAGGTATAAATCCAAGCCTGATGCTTAAGAGAAGTGCTCCAAGAGCTGTTATTATAAAAAAGAGAATACCCAGGGTTTCAATTAAACTGGATTCAAATTCTTCTGTCTTTAAATGCCTCAATTTATCTCCGTACGCCAGTACCAGGAGAATAAAGGCCCCGGCAATAAAGGAACCTGCGGCAAACCCGCCTCCCGGGGAGAGATGCCCCTGCGCAACGATGTAAAGACCGTAAAGGAATATAGGCCCGGCAATGATCTGAGTAATCTTTTTTACTATGATGGTCATGCCTTTCATTCGTGTTTTCTTCCTTTTAATCTTAAAATTGTCAGGATCCCGACAACAGCGGTGAAGAGGATCGTTATCTCTCCTAATGTATCATATCCCCTGAAATCAAGGACTACTCCGGATACAAGATTCATGCTTCCGGTTTTGACAGCTCCATTTTTAATATACTCCGTTGCCATCCTTGTGGAATGCTTTCCGAATTCCGATAATCCTTGAATACTTACTGCAAAAAGATAAATAAATCCAACAACAAAAATAAAACCCAGGATATAGTATATATAAGTTGATCTCGGTATCTTCTCTTTTATCTCCTCGCGCGTTGTATTGATTATCACGGCTATCATGATAACAAGTACCAGCACCTCCACGACCACCTGTACAATTGCAAGGTCAGGGGCCTGTAACAAGAGAAAACAGATAACAAGGCCGAATCCTACGATACCAAAAGAGACAACAGCGGAAAGCAGGTCTTTCGCTTCCAATGCATAGATGGCGCCGGCGATCATTAACAGTAATAAAATAATTAATAATGTTTCCATATTTTTACACCAGTATCAGTAAAATAATTATAAGTCCGATAAAAGCCCAGAGAATATAAAGAGGCAGTATCCCGGTATGGGCCTTTTTCAGTATTCCGTTTAAATACAGTATAAAGTTTTTTCCTATGTCATATATGTCAAAATATTTCTTTTTTGCTCCATGGTAGAGCTGTTTTATGATATTAAATCCGGATATGGTTTTATAGAACTCTACGGTAGAGTAATTTATTTCATTCGAAACAGGCTCTCCGCCGATAAAGACCTTTTTTCTCTTAATGTTTTTTATGGTTCCGAGATAGTATAATGCAATACCCAGGACGATCCCGGCTATGATCAGTATACCGCCGGTCTGGGAACTCCAGAATCCGATATAGCGGATCTTTCCCGTGATAGGAGCAATGAGTTTCGGCAGGACATAGGATGTCCCCCATATTCCGAAGCCGACACATAATACGGTAATGATCATCGAAGGCAGCCACATGAAGATACTGACTTCTTTTATATTTTTCAGCAGGTTATTCTTTTTACCCAGGTATATCCCGCCGATCAGTTTTATAAAGCTGGCCAGGGTCAAGGCGCTTCCCAGTACGGCAGCACCCAGCCAGACAAACCAGAGGTTTGATACCAGTGTGCCCCCGCTTTTCCCGAGCTCGATTATTCCCTGGTAAATAACCCATTTAGAGATAAACCCGTTGAAAGGAGGAACACCGGAAATGGAAAGGGCAAAGATAAGTGCTGAAAAAAACGTGAAGGGCATGGATAATGCTAATCCGCCGAGGTTCTCAAGGTTGTTCTCTTTTGTCTGTTTGTATACTGCACCGGATGTTAAGAATAGCCCGCTTTTATAGAGGGTATTGTTGAGCATATGAAATAATCCGCCGGCTATCCCCAGGGGCGTGCCCAGGCCGATGCCGGTCACCATATATCCTACCTGAGAAACAGCATGATAACCGAGCAGTTTTTTATAGTTATGCTGGATCAGAGCCATCATGACCGCTGATATGATCGTGACGGCACCTAT
>JAHITG010000326.1 GCA_018817865.1 Spirochaetota bacterium | reverse complement strand
AGATTCTGCTTTAACAGCCGATAGCAGAGTTCCAGATAGTATATCGCCTTCTGATGTCTCGGATTGACCATCAAAGTATTCTGAAAAAAGGGGATCGCTTCCCTGTATTGTTCCAGATTAAACTGGTCCAACCCTTTATAGAAATTGATCTCCATTTCGTTGTACTTGGTAAAGGCCTTCTCCATATAGATCTTGGCTCTGCTGTGATAAGGATTCCTGTCCAGCAACTTCTTCCACTCAAGGGCTGCCTTTTTAAATTCACGCTGAATATAAAAATTAAGGCCTCTTGTAAATATCGTTTCAACTGATTCTGAAGCAAAACCGGGTATTACCAAAAGTAAGATGAAAAACAGCAGAAAAGCCTTTTGTTTCATGATAAATAAATCCTCTGAACCCTCTCGCCCAAAAGACATAATACTTCATAAGGGATGGTCCCGATGCTTGAAGCCACTTCTTCCAATCGAATGGATTTCGTTCTGTCACTGCCGAAAATAGTGACAAGGTCCCCTGTTTTAAAATTTTTTACAGGACTGATATCGATCATGAACTGGTCCATACAGACCCTCCCCCTTATTACACATTTTCTATCTTTATACAGCACTGCTCCCCTGTTGGATAATAACCGATTCATGCCATCGCCATAACCGGTTCCTACTGTAGCAATGACTTCCTTTTTTTGGCTGTAATATGTATGGCCGTAACTTACAGGTGTCTCTTTTTTTACTGTTTTAGTAAATATGATCTTTGAGCGGAAGTCTATACATGGTTTGATCTTTACTCCTTTCCGTATATTATTATCAGGGAAATAACCGTAAAACATGATACCGGGCCTGACCATTGAATAGGAGTATTCAGGATAATTGATGATCCCTGCACTGTTAAGGACATGGATCAGAGGTACTTTTATATTCTTTTCTTCAATATAACAAACAACTTCCTGAAAACGGTTCAATTGTGACAGAGTAAATCGTTTATTATTCTCATCCGCTGAAGAGAGATGGGTATAGATCCCTTCCACTTCAATATGTTTCATTGATACTGCCAGATCAATAATGGAAAATCCTTCATTAAAAGGAACGCCACTCCGTCCCATACCGGTATCAATATTTATATGTACTTTAATTTTCTTATTACTCTTTCTGCCTATTCGATCGAACTTCATTAAAGAAGTTCCGGTGAAAACAGTGGGTGTCAATCTGTATCGGATGCATTCTTCATAATCATCCTCATAAATGATCTCACTGAAGATCAAAACAGGTTTTTTTATTCCGTTCTTCCTTAACAGGATCCCTTCAAATGGAAATGCTACACCCAGATAATCTATATCTGTTTTCTCAAGATATTTACTTACCGGTATGATCCCGCATCCGTATGCATTACTCTTCACTGGAATGAGAATTTTAGTCTTTCTTGCCATACGGGACCGGATGAGCTTTAAATTATGTTTCAAATTATTTAAATGTATAAAGGCAAAGGAATAGGTATTATTACTGTGTTTCAACATATAACATTAAGAAAAATAAAAACAAATAGAAAGTCAATACAATTTTAGATCAGCCTTCTCTCATCTCCCATATACAGCATCAATATCTCCGCACTCTTCATCCTGACCTTTAAGATCTTATTTTTTGGCCTGATCCTCTTAAATATATCCGGGTTGAAAAATAAATTCTTTTTATAATAAAGATGGGAGCTCAGGATCCCCTGCATCTGATCTTTACTCATATTCGTGTTGACAGAAAAGCGGACCCTGTATCCCCTTCTGACATCCGTGTTGATCAGGACAAAAAGTTCACCATTTCCGACCGGTGATGTAAATCCCGTTATGTACCTGTGTTTAAGTTTAATAAATTTAAAATTCTTCCATTTTTTTAATTCAGGATATTTCAAATGAAGCTGACTGCAATACTCCATCAATCTGATAACTTTTCTATTATCATTATTCCAGTGAAGAGAAGTATAATCAAAAAGGGCCATCTTCCCGTAATTAAGATCCTTTTTAGGCAGGCCGTATATATCGGAAAACTCGGAATCTATCCCCATGTTCATGGGTTGAAGTTCCTGTAATTCAAATCCGGAATTAATAAAAGGGATGGTGTGCGGAAGAAAATAATTCAGGACGACCGTGAAATAATAGTATCTCTTTTTTCCCTGTCGGGATATGGCCCTGGGTGTATCATGCGTTTCAGAAGCAGCCATGATCGGAAGGGAAAGTGCGGGCAGGACATTGCAGATACTCTTCTTTAATTCTCCCTTCTTCCACCGCGGCTCTGTAATGAAAAGATCACCCGCAATGGCACTATATCCCGCCTGCAACGAGAAGGCAGAATTTCTACAATTCATCTCTTCAGCGATCAGGAAAAAATTCCTGTTTTTTTTCCTTGCCTTAGTGATTATCTGCTTTTCTAATTTCGGGGGAAGGGCATGGGCCATATCGATCCTGGCACCATCAATCTTATACTTTTTCTGCCAGAAAGGAAGAACCGATGATAACAGGTTCCACAACTTTTTATTAGGCACTTTTCCGGGAGCACGGCTTGTTTTAATTATATCAAAAAGGACATATGGTGCCTGAGGGGAAAGAATATACTTTTGTGAGGTAAAAGGAGGATCCATGTACATCTTTAAAAAAGTCACTTCGCTCCAGAGTGGCTGGGGATCATTGATAACATCAGAAAATCCGGGTACTGTAGTGATCTTGAACTCTTTTTCTACCAGCTGAAGAATATCAGAAGATCCTCCTTTATCTGCTTTACTGAGTAGCCTTTTCCACTTACCATGATCGATCTTTTCCGGTGATTCCGTAAACTTTTTTAAATAATCTCCTGTATCGGGAGATCGATAGACCTTCCTTGTATATTTTTTTTCAAATGTAACTGTTGATACTCCTTCAATAAAAGGCGGTCGGAATCCCTTTTCATGCTGTTTGTCGATCCAGTAGAACCAGTTCGGATGCTCTTTGATGAGTGCACTGTCCCTTGCGGCGGTCCGCGGGATGTAATCAAGAACCACCCTGATCCCGAACTTATGGCAGACCTCCACCAGAGCTGAGAAGAGATCCTCCAGTTTTTGATCAGAATACGGGCCCAGCATGGGATCATAGAGCAGGGGATCAATCTTAAATAAATTACTCACAGAGTACGGTGTCGTTGCCTCCCCCTTTTTAAAACGATCACTGCTTTGCGTGATCGGAAGCAGATACAGAATATTAACACCGATCTTTTTTAAAAAGGGAATAAGAAGGAACATCCTTAGGATCGTTCCGGTCTCCCGTAATCCGAATTTATCTTTTAAAGAGAGCCTGTTATCTTTATCAAAATCATAGGCCGTCGTGGTCCTTATCAGAGCACTGTATATAATGGATCTTTTAAGATCAATGCATAATTTATACTGTTGCGGCTTTAACAGGCGATCTTGAAAAAAGTTTATAAAAAAATCATAAATATTCACCGTCTTGGTCTTGCCTGAAAAATCCATTTCCGGGTAATACCAGGCACAGGGGACAGAAACCATGACCTTTCGATAATTGGCTTTCAGAAGGTTTAAGATCTTTTTTAATGAAGCCATATATTATTATTTGTTCCCTTTCATCAAGGGAAAATAGAATTTACTGCAATACTCTTTTACCATGCGGATCGTATTGAAAACGGGAAGAGTGGAGACAATGGACTCTTTCATCTTTTGAATCCATTGCAATGAGATCCCATCCCTGCTGTTATAGTAAGCCGGAATGATCTCTTCCTCCAGAGCAGTATACAGGGAATTGCTGTCTTCCAGATCCTGTATGGAAAGATCTGAATGATCTTTTTCCGTTCCGATGATCCATCCGTTTTGCTGATTATATCCTTCTACCCACCAGCCGTCTAAAACAGAAAAGTTGATCACTCCATTAACTGCTGCTTTCTGACCGCTGGTCCCGCTGGCTTCATAAGGCCTTCTGGGATTGTTCAGCCAGATGTCCGATCCTGTTACCATATAACGGGCAACAGAGATATCATAATTCTCTAAAAAGAGTATTTTTCCATAAAACTCCTCTTTTAATGAATATTCATATACTTTCCTGATCAGATTCTGTCCCTCTTTATCAGCCGGATGAGATTTACCCGCAAAAATGAAATGTACGGGTCTTTCCGGATGATCACAAATCTTTTTTAATCGCTCTTCATCATGGAATAAGAGTGTAGCTCGCTTATATGGAGCAAACCTGCGGGCAAACCCTATCAGAAGATGATGAGGCTGGATATTCTGAAGCGTTTTTTTCATAACCTCATTATCAACATTATTTCTTTTATACAGGGTAGTTACTCTATTGTGTATAAATTTTATAAATTCCTGTTTCAATTTCATATGAAGGTTCCACAATTCCCGATCCGGTATATTAAACACCTTCCTCCATTCCTCTTTTTCATCTACTTTTTGCTGCCAATCCTCTCCAATATATTTAGTAAACAGGAGTTTCAGATCTTTGCTCAACCATGCATCCAAATTGATCCCATTTGTTACATGATCTATTGGGATATCATTCTCTTGCTTATCCGGCCAGATACCGGACCACATAGCACGGGATATTTTTCCATGTAACCTGCTCACACCATTAGAAAAAGCGGCATTTTTTAATGAGAGGATCGTCATGCTGAATAGTTCCGCATCTTTTCCTCTTTTAACAGAGACCCCTTCTTTAAGAAGCTCATCCGGATGGATCCCGATCCGGTCACAGTAATCTGAAAAATACTTTTTTATAAGAGAAAAAGAGAAGGCTTCATTTCCTGCTTTAACAGGGGTATGAGTAGTAAAAAGCAACTGTTTCTTCACTTCCTGCAGGGCCCTGCTAAATGATACTCCTTTCTCTTTGATCATCCCATGAGCCAGTTCCAGAATGATAAAGGCTGAATGGCCTTCATTAAGATGCCAAACAGCAGGAGACAGACCCATTTTATGAAGTATCCTGGGCCCTCCCATGCCAAGTATAACCTCCTGACAGATACGATCTTCCCTGTTTCCATAGTATAATCTTTTTGTAATATTACGATGCTGTGGCCTGTTCTCTTCAATATCCGTATCAAGAAGAAATAACCGTACTTTTCCTATTACAATCTGCCATACATGGATGATGACCTCCTCTGATAACAACGATACGGAAACAAAAAGTGGTGATCCGTTCTTCTCCTTTACGATTTCCAGCTGAAGTCCATCAAGAGTAAATTCCGGATAAGAAGCTATCTGCTGGCCGGATTCATCAATATGCTGCTGAAAATAACCTTGTTTATAAAAAAGTCCTACCCCTATAAAATTTAATCCCAGGATATCTGCAGCGTGCAGGTGATCGCCGGAAAGTATCCCCAGGCCACCCGAATAGACAGGAAGGGCTTCATTAAAACCGTACTCAGCAGAAAAATAGGCTATCAGATCATTCTCATTTTTATTATAGTCCTCTGTCATTGTCCTTACTCTAATTAAAAGAAGATCAATCTAAAAAGATGCACCTTTAATAAAGAAGGTTAAATTTTAAAGTCAATTGCTTTTTAAAAAAGGAATATTGAAAAAACCAGAAAAGTGTACTGATCTTTAATACACTTTTCTGGTTTATCCTCTCTTTTTTAAGAAAGATATAACCGAAAAGAACCTAAAATGCATTACATGCATTTTGGATTCTTATCCTTGCTTTCTTAAGAAAGATATGATTAAAAGAAACTAAAATGCATGTAATGCATTTTAGTTTCTTATCCTTACTTTCTTAACCCCGGGTGCATTTAAAAATGCATCCGGGGTTTATCAATGCATTTTTGCAAAAGGAATATTGTGTAAAAAATAAACATTTTTTTTGGTATGCAATTAAGTTCATGCAAGCTCTCATGGAATAATCACATAATTTCATATATACAAATAATTATATAATTAATTAAACCGGATAACCATTAAAGTAGGCATGAAAAATGCATTATAGATTTATAGTAAGAGACCCGAAAATGAATGTATACATTGGAGGTTCAAAATGCAATATATTAAAAAAATTCTGGTTGCTGATGATGATGAAAATATTGTAGAGCTGATCAGAGAAGCCCTGACAGATGAAGGATACTCGATCATATCCGCTGATAACGGCCTACTGGCATCTATCAAAGCAAAAGAAGATCAACCCGGCCTGATCATCCTTGATCTGTCCCTTCCCAGAATGGATGGCCTCAATGTATGTAAAAAATTAAAAGCACAGGATGAAACAAAGGACATTCCCATTCTGATCATTTCTGCACAAAACAAAAAAGAGATCGTTATTGAACTCCTCAAACTGGGAGTAAAAAATTTCCTGGCAAAACCATTTAATGTGGATAATCTGATCAATCGTGTAAATACACTCTATCCTGAAAATACACCATCCGTACAATTGACAAATCTGAAGATCAAATATATGCCAAACATGGATATCCTTAACATCAAGCTGGCCGGAGAACTGGCAGAGAACGACACATCTGTTCTGATGAATGATATTGACAACCGGATCTCGCAAAATATCCATAAGGTCATTCTGAATGTAATAGATCTTCAATCCTTTGGCATGGAGCAGATCAATGTTCTGGAAGATATAAAGAACCATTTTCTGGGAAATAACATAAAATTCAAGATCACAGCCGGCAACAGCCGAGACCTCCGGTCCAATCTGATAAAAAGCAGTAAACTGAAAGAAGACCTGCTGATGTATTAATGCATAAATATTCCTTCTATCTTCTATTTCCAGGTAAATCATCAACCACAGTATTCACATAAGTATTGCTTGAAATTCTAATTTTTACTTTTATATTCAAGTGTATAAATCAGAATAAATATGGATTATCACAGCTCTGACAAAGTTAATACAATGACCCTCCAATATACGAGTGTATTAATAATAACGCTTACTTATATTTCCGGGATCATGATCCAGGAGTTCTTCTCTCCTTCTCTATTATTTATTATTTTAGTGTTTATTCCCTCTTTTCTCTTGATACTGGTTCTATCTAAAAAGAGAGTCCTCCATTCTGTTTTTCTGATCGCTCTAATTACGGGTCTTTTCAACACCTTTTTGATTCAAAATAATTACTTTAAAAAAGATCTTTCTTCTTTTTTCAATAAAAGTGTTATGATCCGGGGTAAAGTTGCCTCACATCCTGTGCGATCCGAAAGATATTCTTCCTTCCAATTGAAATTAGATACTATTAACAAAGAAAAGGTTCAAGGCACCTTGTTCGTTTTTATAAAACCGAAGACTTCCCTCATGAAAAATGATCAGGTCCATCTATCCGGGAGGATAGATCCTCCGGAAGGGCCGGCTAATTTTGGAGAGATCGACTATGGATTATATTATAAAACAATTCAAGTAGACGGATCTGTTTATATTAAAAACAGGAATGAAATAATATCAACCGTTCCTGTAAGCGAATATTCATTGACCTATTATACCTCGATCATAAGGAAAGATATACAAAAATATATTAAAAAATATTACTATCCGATCCAGAGATCTTTTTTAAATGCACTGATGCTTGGGGCGCGGACTACCATGCCTCGATCAATCAAAGAAATATTTATTCGCTCCGGTACAATTCACCTTCTCGCCATTTCAGGCCTTCATGTAGGGATGATCGCCATTATTTTTATAACACTTTTTATAAACATCGGTTTTTCCAGAAGAGTATCTTTGATCCTTACACTGATCATCCTTATTCTTTATAATTTCATCGTAGGGTACAAACCTCCTATCCTGCGCTCTACGATCATGTTCGCCTCCCTGCTTGCATGCTTCCTATTTGACAGGGACCGGAACTATTTGAACAATTTATCCCTGGCCGCACTTATCATTCTGCTTTTCAACCCCCTTGTATTACAAGCCGTATCTTTTCAAATGTCCTTTCTGGCTGCAGCAGGAATAATAATCTTCACTCCAATCCTAAACAGATGGATCGACCAGCATATAAAGATAAAACTGAAAGTGTATCACTTTTTTAAGACCATCTTCACAGCATCCCTTTCCGCGCAGCTTTTGATCTTGCCTCTTCTCTTTTATTATTTT
>JAHITG010000325.1 GCA_018817865.1 Spirochaetota bacterium | reverse complement strand
TTTTATATTTAAAGAAAAGATAAACATTAAAATTGTATTAAAAAGCAATACAATTTTAATGTTTTTTCAAAGTTCCTTTAAATAAAAAGCCACTGCGTAAAAGCAGTGGCTTAAGGAGTAATCAATCACTGATAAGGAGGAGTCTTTTATACTTGTCCTTATCTACATTTTCGGAGGGTTAGATTAAAAACTTTAATGATAAAGATGATTTTTTTAAGAAAATTTTATTATTATATTTTCACCCAGTTTGGTGGGAAAAATAAGGACCCGGAGAGTATGGTTTTTTTTGCCTATTTCCATATTCATGATGCCTTCCTGAAAGGTGGTTATATTCAGATCCAGGGAGGAAAGCTGCCGTATCCTCAATGATATCGGTTTATAAAAATAATTTGGAAGAGGTTTGCTTCGAATGACATTTGTGGGAGTAATAAACAGGACATTGAATGTCTCTTCAAAATGCTCCAGTTGCAGTTCTGTTGCTTTCATGTTGTATGCCTGCTGCAGGATCATATCAAAAGTTTTTGCCGCAGAAACATTGGAAACATTCGATCCTGCTTGGGTCCCTTTCACATCCTGATCTTCCCAGTCATATTTTTTTACACCAAAAACATGATTGATCGCTTCCAGAACGGAATTTTCCGGACTTAATACTATTTCAATATTATGGTCCGTTGTGAATTTGATCTCTTCTTTAAAAGAGAGATCATAAGGATCACTCGCGGCTATAGTTAAGCTGTTATTCTCGATCATGATCGGGATCAGCCTGTATTTTCTGCAGATGGTCTCCGGAAGGGTTCTTTTGATCATGATTGGATTGAGCATTTTTTTATTGATCTTGACAGCGGGAATACCAAACTGTTTCTCTAAAACTTCTATTAATACATTTTCATCGATATACCCTAATTTAATAAGGGTATGCCCTAATCTATGCCCGGTATTCCTCTGTTCTTCCAGTGCTTTCAGGAGCTGGTCTTCTGTGATCTTATCGGCTTGTATTAACAGCTGCCCAAGGGGTGTGTTCTTTTCAGGTTCTGTCATACTCTAATGTTAATTAATAAAAATCGGATTTCAATAAAAAAATATGGTTATCACTTCTTAATTTTGAGTTGACTTTTTGCTGTAAGGAAATACTATTCATTTAATGAAAAAAATATTTTTTATTATTCTTATCTGCATGATCCTGTTTCAATGTTCGCATACTCCTATTGTAAAAGTGAACCTGGATCAATCTATTCCCCTTGAGACATCTCCTGCTCAGATAAACAGTCCCTCTATCGTGGATGTAAAAGATGCCTTTCGGTTTTTGATCCATAATTCCGTGAAATCAATACATATCTGCGGATTGTATTTTACCTCCAATCTGAATAAAAGTATATTAAAAGAATTGAAGAGAGCCATTGAAAGGGGTGTTGATGTCTCGTTTTTATTTGCAGATTCTCCTTTCAGCCGGCGGGAATTTTTTAATCTGGATCTGAGCGGGTATACCAATGTAAAAGTGCAGTTTTCGGATATTGCCGGACTGGGGAACAGCCCTTATGGACAAATACATGCCAAGTATGCTATTTTTGACGGAAGATATGCCATGCTGGGCAGTGCCAATTTCAGCTATCCCGCCTTTAATGATAATATAGAGATAAATGCCCTGATAGTGGA
This sequence comes from Spirochaetota bacterium, assembly GCA_018817865.1. Classification (GTDB taxonomy): domain Bacteria; phylum Spirochaetota; class JAHITG01; order JAHITG01; family JAHITG01; genus JAHITG01. The sequence goes on along the minus strand of JAHITG010000325.1, from coordinate 4,984 downwards.
AACGGAAATAGTCCGCTCTCTGGAAAGGATCTTTACACTTGACTGGAACTGGGCTTTAATAAAAGGATCTCCCGTTAAATCCGGCATTACCCCTGATATTACGGATGCTGATCTGTATCAAAAAGCTATCACATTATTGGAGGGGGCTCCATTCGAGATCAATCTGGAAGATGTTCCTGATATTGACCAGGCCATTTCGTCTCTGTTTAAAAAGGCGAAAATTCAGATCGACCTTGAATTGTATACTATTACCTCTGATAAAGACCATTTCTCATTTTATTATGATCTGATAAAAGAAGCCGCTGCACGAGGCGTAAAGATAAAACTTCTCATCAGCCAGAGTACCTATGATGCTGTAGATGATTCCGGGAATATTAAGTATACCTATATGCACGATGCGATCAACGATCTTTTAAAGCTTAATATTGAAATTAAAAAATTCAATATCTGGAAAATGACCGGTACACAGTACAGCGCTGTTCACAGTAAGCTTCTGATAGTGGACGGGCGTTATGTAATGCTGGGGAGCAATAATTATTCTAAAGGGGCAACATACGAAAACAGGGAGATAGCCGTAATGACCAGTTATACCCAGATCGTTTTCCCTTTAAAAAGAAAATTTTCCTCAGATTGGAATAGCGGGTATTCCGAACTTCTTGATAAAAACTAACCGGTGAATAATTCTATTGACTCTGGATTAAAATCTATTATTCTATTAATACAGCCACTTTAGGTTCCTGTTTATTAAGAGATAATTCCGTCATGAAACATATTGGTATTTTTTTTGAGATCATCCTTATTTTTCTTGTTGTTCTGTTGTTCAGTGGCATTGTTTACCTTTTTAATACTGACGTGCTAACCGAGCAGATCAAAAAATTCACTTCAACGGGAAATTTTTTCGAACTCCTGTATAAGAATCTTTTAAGGGTATATAAATACCTTATTCTTTTTTCTCTCTTTATTACATTCAGTATGTTTTATTCTTTTATCGATCTGAGGATCTATAATGTAAAGAGTTTCGGTTTAGCTATTTTAGCAGTTCCGCTTATTATCTGTTCGATCATTTTTTATCTGGAAAACTATTACCTGGGCTCTTTAACAAATTCAAGATCCATACTGTCCGTATTTATAACCCCCTTTTCGAATATCAGCCAAAACAGTATTATCTATTATCCTGTTAAAATATACTATCTGTCATTTCTGATATTTATTGTCGTTCCCGGAGCCGTACTCTTAAATAACCGCGGCTGGTATTTAAAGACAGTTCTTTTTCTTATTTTCTATTTGGCCCTGTCCCTCTTTTTATTTAAATATTTCAACAGGTTTGTTTTACATTTATTCCGATCAATCAGGAATTTTAAGGGGTTCCCCCCTTCTAATGAACTGATATTAACAATACTTTATATTCCATTCGGTATACTCATTTTAAGCCTGGCTGATTCTATCCGTAAAATTAAACCAAGGATCGATATTGGAAAAGTTAAGAAGATACAGCATTAATGAAAGCTTTAAATTTTTATTTATTTTGTTTCTTGTTCTTATACCTCTGAGTGTTCTGCATTCTATCTACAACTTTTATTATTCGCCCTTTCATCGTGAGCTGTTGAGAAATTACCTTTTTCTTGATCTCTTCAGGAATCTGTTGTTCTTTATGCCGGCTCTTTTCATTACAGCTCTCGGGTATGCTGTAAATGCTTCTTTTCCTGAAAATGAGTTAAGAAAGATCCCTTCAGCCGGGCGCATAACATTTTTTATCGAGATCGCTTTCATGTTCCTTTTTGTCATGATCCTCCTCATTGAGACTTTAAGTACAACTTATCTTTACAGAGTAGAGGATATTCACTTAAAAGATAAATTTTTGAAATTAAAGGATGACAATCAGATTACTATTCTACAGCTTGAAAAGACCGGAGAGGAGTATCTGCAGGATGGTGAGTATTATCAGGCATTGGAGAAATATCAGGAAGCATTGATCCTTCTTCCCGGCTATGAGGAGGCAGAGGACAGGATAAAAGCGATCACAAAAAAATTGATCGATCAGAGACAGATGAAATTAGAGAAAATTAAAAAAACAGGTATCAGGTCGTTTGAGGAAAAAAGATATGCAATAGCAATCAGTATGTTCCATGAATATCTTGAAGATGAACCTGAAGATAAAGAAGTAATGAAATATTTAAACTTGTCCATTCAACAGACCAATTTAAAAAGAAAAAGAGGGATCAAAGACAGTTACAGTTATAAGATCATTTTAAATAGAGATGGCAGAGCCGAGGCCAGGCATAAGAACAGGATCATTGATCTTGTAAATATTGGAAAACAGCAATTTTTGAAAAACGATTACACTAAGGCCAAAGAGACTTTTAAAAAAGTTTTACGGTTCGATTTGAAAAACTATGATGCCCTGCATTATTTAGGTAAAGTTAACCAGAAGATGGAAGAGATCCGGTATTTTACCAGTAGTATAGATAAGATCGTTAGAAAAAATCTTTTCTATATTAATGATAAATATAAAATGGTCATTAAAGAATTCTGGAAGGCCGAACATAATGACTATATTTTTTTTAATACTCTTTTTATAAATTTAAAGACAGGCAAACAGACATATAAAAAGTACGGATATTACGACGAGAAAAAGAAAAAATTCATTTTTGTTAATGATATGATCTATCAGCAGAACCCGCTGGTCGTTGATAACATCGATCCGGATATCATATGGTATTACAGGGATATTCTAAAAGATCCGGAAAGGTTCTCTTTTTACAAGGTAATAACTTTTTATAAGTATTTCAGGGATATGCTGAAGAAAGAGAAGGTATTTGAGAAAATGGTTCTGATAAAAATAAATTATTATGTTCTGATCATTTTTTTATTCTCGAATTTTCTATTTCTCTTTTATTATTTGCGTAAAAAGGTAAAAAGAGGAAAGGTATCCGGTTTTGATATTTTATTTCCGGCAGTTTGTGCGATCATTATTAATAAAATATTTCTTTTTACGTTTTCTTCATTAAAGAAGATCATTACTTTGGAACTGGCACTTTATCCAAAGATAGTAATAACTAATGTTGCTTTTTTTATTCTTCTTTTTATCACCTTCCTGATCCTGTTCCTTTTTCTGCAAAGCAAGACGCTTCAAGGCACGGCAGTTGATGTTTCTTCGAAGTAAATAAAGTACGAGCGAATATTCCATATACGGTTTTTTCTGATATTGTATTAAGGAAGGATAAAAATATCTTGATTTTTTTATTTAATGGAGTATTTTATCATTTTTGGAGATCATATGACTAAATTACTCTTAAAAGGGAATATTGCCGTTGCAGAAGCGGCTATTATTGCAGGTTGCAGGTACTATTTTGGTTATCCTATTACTCCTCAGAATGAGATCCCCATGTACCTTTCAAAAAGGATGCCGGAAGTGGGCGGAGTCTTTGTGCAGGCGGAGAGTGAGCTGGCTTCTATAAATATGGTGTTTGGCGCTGCTGCAGCCGGTGCCCGCGTGATGACAACTACCAGTTCCCCCGGGTACAGCCTGATGCAGGAAGGAGTCTCTTATATTGCCAGTGCCGAGCTTCCCTGTGTGCTCTTGAATGTAATGCGCGGAGGACCCGGACTGGGAAATATCGCTCCTGCGCAGGGAGATTATTTTCAGGCGGTTAAAGGCGGAGGCCATGGTGATTATAAACTGATAGTTCTTGCCGGGGAAAACACCCAGGAGATGGCAGAGCTTGTGATCGAGGCTTTTGACCTGGCTGACCTGTATAAAACCCCCGTATTATTACTGGGTGACGGACTGCTGGGTCAGCTAAGTGAACCGGTAGAATTGCCAAAACCATCCAACAGGAAGATGCCTGAAAAAAAATGGGCTTTAACAGGGGCGAAAGGAAGGAAGAAAAATGTCATAAGGACATTATGGCTTTATCCTGAAGAGGCTGTTACCAATCATAATATTAAATTATTTGAAAAATACAGTAAAATAGAGAAAGAACTGTTGAAATATGAATTATATAAAACGGAAGATGCAGAGCTGATCATTGCTGCATACGGAACTTCTGCCAGGATCTCAAAGGAAAGTATTGATATGGCACGCTCAAAGGGAATGAAAGTGGGAATGATCAGGCCGATCACCCTGTGGCCCTTCCCGGGAACGATCATGAATGAATTGGCAGATAAATGTAAAAAGTTCTTAACAGTAGAGATGAGTATGGGCCAGTTTGTTGAGGATGTAAAGCTGTCCATATGCGGGAAAGCAAAAACTGAATTTTTCGGACTGGGCGGAGGCTGGGTTCCGACCGCGGAAGATATTTTTCAAAAAATAAAGGAGTATTATTGATAAGATCATGGCTATAATATATAAAAGACCGGAAAGCATGACAGATGTGAGGATGCATTACTGCCCCGGATGCGGGCATGGTACAGCCCATAAACTGATAACAGAAGTCATAGATGAGATGAAATTGCGTGAAAAAGTGATCGCAGTGGCGCCGGTAGGTTGTGCTGTACTGGCTTATGATTACTGGGATTTTGATGTGACTGAAGCTGCCCATGGCCGGCCACCTGCCGTGGCTACCGGAATTAAGAGGGTGCATCCGGATAAATTAGTCTTTACCTATCAGGGGGACGGTGACCTTGCTTCTATCGGGACAAATGAACTGATCCATGCTGCCAACAGGGGTGAAAATATAACGGTCATTTTCATTAACAATACAGTCTATGGCATGACAGGAGGTCAGATGGCTCCTACTACAATGGTCGGCCAGAAGACCACCACGACCTGGTCAGGAAGGGATCCGATGAAAGAGGGATATCCGCTAAAAGTGAGTGAACTGCTCGCTTCCATAACCGCGGTCCGGTACATTGAAAGAGTCGCATTAACAACGGTCGCTAATATTAAAAAGGCCAGGAAAGCCATAAAGAAGGCTTTTCAATCACAAATGGACGGCAAAGGATTTTCTCTGGTTGAGATCCTGTCTGCCTGTCCTACGAACTG
>JAHITG010000324.1 GCA_018817865.1 Spirochaetota bacterium | reverse complement strand
TACTGCCATGTTTCATAAAAATGAGATCTATATTAGAAAACTCCCCTATGAACAGGCTGAACTTAAACTAAAAAAAGAGCTGGATCAGTACTATATGAATGGCGTCTCCCGAATACGTATTATCCACGGGAAGGGGGAAGGAATACTTAAAGCAATGACATGGGATTACTGTAAAGAGCAGTCTTTTGTAAAAAAGATCTATGAAGCCCCTTTTTATGAAGGAGGAGCCGGAGCCACTATCGTTGAGTTTATTCCTTAGTTAAGATACAATTTCAAGTGATCCATTCTTCTCGATAATAATATAATATTTTATTTTTCCCTTATAATACTTTCTAATAAATGCTTCTGCTTTTTCCTTTCCCATTACAAAGACAGCTGTTGCAATATAATCAGCTACCAGGGCATCCCGGGCAATAATAGTGACACTGACAATATTATTCCAGACAGGCCTTCCTGTATCAGGATCAATGATATGATGATACTTTTTCTTCTTTCTTAAAACAAACCTCTCATAATCACCGGATGTCACGATCGCCTGATCTGATACTCTTTTTTTATCAATGAGCATATTGCTGATCTTCGGATGCTGAATACCTATGACCCATCTTTTTCCTTCCCTGTTCCTGCCGGAAGCATATATGTCCCCCCCGATATTCACAAAAAAGTTTTGAAATCCTTTTGCACGGATAAAATCGGAAAATTTATCAATAATGTACCCTTTTGCCACCCCGCCCAGATCCATCCTTATCTTCTTTTTCAACAGCTTAATCCGGCCATTGGAAAATATAATATTCTCCATTCCCACATTTTTCAACTTATCCTGAATAGCCTTTTCTGAAGGGATCCTTCCCTTCTCAAAATTATACAATTGAGTGATCGTTCCGATGGTAATATCAAAGGCCCCTTCTGTCTGATCATAAAAGGTCCTGCATTTCTTTAAAAGACCGTATACTTCTTTATCAATGGAATAAAATAGTCCCGGTTGAAGACTCGATAATCTATATAATTCACTCTTTGGATTATAAATATTAAATAACAGATCGAACCTTTTCGCTTCTGATTTTAGACCCTTTATGATCCTGTCAAACTGAGGCTGGTCCAGAGAGTCATCCACGATCGTAATGGTTATGACCGTGTCAAAGGCAAAGAAGACCTGCTGAAATACCGTGATATTTACAGATTTTTTAGTACATGAAAGGTTTAAAAACAAAAGCACAATCAAAGATGATATTAAGTTTCTCATTAAACTATATCTTATATTTATAGTATTATAAAGTAAATGTACCAAGGGGCTTCAGCCCCGCCAGTAATGGCTAATCTATTTCAAGCGAGGTTAAAGCCTCTTGTTACATTTGTTTTAACAATGCTTTTTAAATAAAATTATATCAATCGGCAAAGACATAAACGGATTCCGGATATAGCCTGATGCGATTGCTTTTAAAGCACCACATCAAATGGGAAGCAAGCAGCTGATTCTTTACGGCTAAGCTGATATTCTCCTTTAATATGGTCAGGTTGATATCCACGCGAAGCGGCCGTCCAGGGATCAGGTGCCTGGTACTCTTTCTGGGATAGATCTTACCTGTTAATGTCCTTTGAATAATATCTTTCTTTGTAAAGACAGGCCTGTATATCAATGTACTGGCCTTTAATGTCTGAAAATCTGCTTCAGAAGTATGCTCGGGAACATACAGGATCTTGTGGTTTCGGTTATCAATATTATGCTCCAGCCTCTCCAGTGCCGATATGACCAGATCAAGATACCGGTTCTCTTTTACAGCAGGCAATTTTTTTTCCTTTAAACGAAGGGAATATTTATTCAGACTCCTGTCTTTGATCCCGAAAAGGATCTTCTTCTCCTTTAATAATTTAACCATATCCTGGGTCCGCCGTTCCTTCCTGATCTCAATATTTTTTGGAAAGATCCTGTGCATGACATCCAGTATGTCAAATCTGTCAAGGATGATCCCGTCCCATCCGCCCAGCTCTATATTTTTATCATAGTAATCCACTTCATAGACCATAATATCCCTGCACTCAAGGAGTTTAAATGCTTCCACCCGGTGCATGCCGTCCAGAACAATATAATTACTCTTTGTCTTGTGAACAATGATGGGGTTTTTCTGTATCCCGGAGTTTTCGAGGCTGGAGGCAAGGTTCTGTACCCATTTAGGAACTGTTCGCTCATGGATCAGGACTTTTTTTACGGGCACGATCTTGATATTTCGAAAAATCTCTTTCAACTTTGATCTCTTATATAATTGTATTAACTGACCATTAAAATAACCTATAAAAAAACAAAGTCAAAATTTACTTAAATAACATGCCATGGTTTTTTCATTAAAATCAAGCAGCATACCTTCAGGCCGAAGGTGCCCTTCGGGTATTTATTAAGGGACTATTTCGATTTTTTTCTTGATTTTTTATTTTAATATGTGATACTTCTTTGTATGAAAAAAACTAAGAACATCGGGGTCTTAACAAGCGGCGGGGACGGGCCCGGGATGAATGCTGCGATCAGGGCATCAGTACGTACTGCTATTTATTACGGTTATAAAGTATTCGGCATTTACCAGGGTTATACCGGGCTTATCCATGATAAGATAACGGAACTCACTTCCAGGGATGTGGGGGGGATCATAAATAGAGGCGGTACGATCCTTCAGACGTCCCGCTGTAAGGAATTCAGAGAATATAATGGAAGAAAATGCGCTTTTGAGAACATGAAGAAATATGATATGAATGCATTGATCGTGATCGGAGGAGACGGTTCTTTCAGAGGGCTTCATGATCTAATAAATGAATTCAAGATCCAGGGGATCGGGCTTCCAGGTACTATTGATAATGACCTTTTTGGAACGGATTTTACCATCGGATTTGATACAGCCGTGAATACAGCCCTGGATGCCATTGACAGAATCAGGGATACAGCCACCTCTCACGCCCGGTTATTCATCATTGAAGTGATGGGACGCCACAGCGGATATCTGGCGGAATATTCCGGTATCGGCGGAGGAGCAGAAGATATCCTGATCCCGGAAACCATCACTGACATTAAAAAGATATGTGATAAACTGGAGAAGGGGCACAGGAACGGTAAACGAAGCAGTATTCTGGTCGTGGCAGAAGGAGATGAGGCAGGAAATGCCTTTGAGATCAAAAAAAAGATCGAGAAAGTGGTGAATTGGGAGATCCGGGTCTCCATTCTGGGGCACATTCAGAGGGGAGGCTCCCCCATGGCCATTGACAGGCTGATCGCTACCCGTATGGGTTATGAAGCGGTCCTGGCCATCAAACGGGGTGAGACCGATAAAATGGTCGGAATGGATAAAGATACAGCTATTCTAACTCCCCTGAAGAAGACATGGACCATAAAGAAGAAGATCGATCCTTCCCTTGTAAAGATGCTCGACATCTTAAGCACCTGATAAAATTCTGTTTAAGATATATAAAATCTTTGTTAATGTAGGGACAAGGCATGCCTTGTCCCTACTATTATCTATTAATAATTTAATCCTTGTCAGACAATTATTAATCTGTATTAACTATAATTTGGCATGGGTTATCTTTTTCTGAGCCTGGTACTTCCCCTTCTTGTCCTTGTAGGATACATCACAATCCTCATCACTCTCCAGGAAAAGAACCTGGGCTACACCCTCGTTAGCATAGATCTTTGCCGGCAGGGGAGCCGTATTAGAGATGGACATGGTCACAAATCCTTCCCATTCCGGTTCAAAAGGGGTTACATTTACAATAACCCCGCACCGGGCATAAGTTGATTTCCCGAAACAGATCGTAATGATATTCCTGGGGATCCGGAAGTACTCCAGGCTTCTGGCAAGGATAAAGGAATGAGGAGGAATGATACAATGATCCCTCTTTATTGTAATAAAGGCATTATCATTGAATTTTTTCGGATCTATCAGGGTCTGGTCCGCATTAGAGAATATCTTGAACTCATTGGAGACCCGGATATCATATCCGTATGAAGAGAGCCCATAGGATATCACATTCTTCCTTACCTGGGATGCGGCAAATGGCTTTATCATTTTATGCTTTTCAGCCATTCTTTTGATCCATTTGTCCGATTTTACACTCATAATATATCCTTAAAAAGTATAATTTTTACCTTATTGTATCATATTATTTTATCAAGTCAATTAAAATGTGGCTAATCGTAATGGGTCACATAACCAGGGTTAATTAAATTAGGTAGTCGCAGGCTTTAGCCTGCGTTCTTATAATTTATTTATAAATAAAAAATTGCGCAAGCTAAAGCTTGCGGCTACCTCTGTAAAACCTTATTATTCCCCCCGTTAAATAACCCATTACGGTTATTGAAAATTTAAGGTTGACAAATAAAATAAGTATGTTACTATTCTTTAAATTTAATATTTCAGGAGATTAACGATGCCACAGGCAATAGATCTATTAAAAGAAAAAATGAATAAAGAGGCCTTCAGCAGACTGGAGATACTTAATAATAAAAAATTAAACAAGTTTATCGCTGATTTTGTTGAATTATGTGATCCAAAAGATGTATTCATACATCATGGTACAGAAGAGGATTCAGCATATATAAGGAAAAGAGCTCTGGAAGATAAGGAGGAGATCTCTTTAAAGACCAACGGCCATACCATGCATTTTGACAGCGATAAAGACCTGGCAAGGGATAAAAAATCAACCAGGTACCTGGTTCCATCCAATGTAAAGTTCGATCCGAACCTCAATTATATTGACCGGGATGAAGGCCTAAAGGAGATCAGAGAGATATTAAAAGATATCATGAAAGGACGTACTTTATATATCCTCTTCTTCACATTAGGCCCTAACAACTCTTATTTTTCCATTCCTGCTGTCCAGCTGACGGATTCCGCATATGTAGCTCATTCAGAGCTTCTTCTCTACCGGCTGGGGTACAATGATTTTAAAACCCTCAAGAATAAAGAACGATTTTTCCGCAGCGTTCACGGGACCGGTGAAACGGATGAACGGAACAACAGTGTGAATACCGATAAAAGAAGGGT
>JAHITG010000323.1 GCA_018817865.1 Spirochaetota bacterium | reverse complement strand
AGGCCCACACGGGAATGATGATCTTTCTTAAATGTCTGCAAATGTTCAGTCAGATTTTTGATCCTTTCTGTTAAGAGAGCGATCTGAACTTCCGGTGAACCTGTATCTTTATCATGCGTTTTAAACACTTTTATGGTTTCCTGTTTTGTTTTGGCCTTACTGTTATCCTTACCAGCCATTCTCTTCCTCCATTTTGATTTATTGGTAAGATCAGATTATAACCTTTTTAAATCCAAGGTCAACTTCTAATCTTTCTTTTTTTAAACTATTCAAGGCTTTTTTCTTATCCAAAGCCAGCTGTTTTTTTAAACCATCTAATGTACTAAATTTAAATTCTTTCCGCAACTTTTTTATTAAAAAAACGGAAATTTTTTTATTATAGATATTTTTGTTAAAATTAAAAATATTTGCTTCAATAGTCTCCTTTCCGGTAAAATAATTCCATCCGATGTAAGTCATGCTTTTATAGACCTTATTCGTATATTTTACTAAAGTAGCATATACACCTGCCGGGGGGAGTATGATCTCTCTGTTCTCCGGTCTGATATTCACAGTAGGGTAGTCAATGGTTTTTCCGATACCCCGGCCTTTAATACAGATCCCCCTGAAAAAATGCTTCCGCCCCAGAAGTTTGCCGGCTTTTATGAGGTCACCGGATCTGATTGCTGATTTAATAGCAGTTGTGCTGATCTTTTTTCCTCCATATTTCTTCTCTTTTACTATTTGTAATCTGCAATTCGCGGATCGCAATATTTTTTTTATGGTATGAACATTGCCTCTGTTTTGAAATCCGAATTTGAATTCACTGCCTAAGATTATCCTGTTCAGATTAAAGATTTTAAACAACATTTGTATGAATTTTTTTGCCTGTATATCGGCGAACTTACGGTTGAAGTTTAAATAATAAAGGTAATCGATGCCATTTGTTTTAAAAAGATCGATCCGATCGCTGTTATCAAGTATGATCCCGTCTTTTTTCCGGAAGAGAAGGTTCTTGGGCCTGTTTTTAAAAGTGATGATACAGGTACTGGCCTGATCCTTTTTTGATGTCCTGGTTAACAGGGACAGGATCTTTACATGGCCTGTGTGGAAAGAATCAAAAGCTCCTATAGTTAAATTGACCCTTTCGTTTTTATTTAATGTTACAAGACTGTTTTTAATTATCATGGGCAAAAACTTTGAGATAATAAAATTTTTCTCTTTTATATTCTACGATCGCAAGAAGTTTATTATTCGTATCCTTTATTTTAAATATTCCCTCTACCAGATTATCACCGAAATCCAGAAAGTAGAACCGGTTTATCTTCTTTCCATTAAGAACAAAATTTTTATATTTACTCTTTATGATCAGTTCGGGATAGTATTGCAGGACTTCATCAATAGAATAGATACGAAGATCAGATAGATCACCTACCGATTCGATGTCGTCTCTTTGAATAGCATCTTCCACTGTAAAGAGGCCGTTCCGGGTCCTTACCAGTTTTGTAACCATGGCCCCGGCATTTAATTTTATTCCAATATCTCTGGCCAAAGCTCTGATAAAAGTACCTTTCGAACATTTTACTTTTATTACAAAGATATTCTTATCATAGTCAATATTCATAAGATCGATATTATAGATCTTGATCATTCTGGGGGAGAGTTTAACATCCTGGCCCTCCCTTGTCAGATCGCTTGCCCGTTTACCTTCGATCTTAATAGCGGAAAATTTAGGGGGAGTCTGTTTAATTTCACCAATAAAAGAATTTACTGCTTTTAGTAAAGAAGATTGTTCGACTTTAAATTTTTTATTTTCTTTGACGACTTCGCCGGTATAATCCAGTGTATCTGTCTGGATCCCAAGCTGAATATCGGCAATGTACTCTTTGTCGTTGGCCTCCAGGAATTTTGATATCTTGGTCGCTTTATTTAAAAGTATCGGTAAAACACCCTCGGCAAATTTATCAAGAGTACCGGAATATCCTACTTTTTTGAAATTAAATTTTTTTTTGAAAGTATCATTAACTAACTGAGCACATGTTAGTCCTGTTGGCTTATACAGGTTGATTATTCCGCTGGTGTTGTGAATCATTTTAGAAATATTTTTTCAACTCTTTTAATAAAAATTTTATTGATCCATCAAGGGATTTTTCCAGATTGAACCCGGCAGCCTGTTTGTGTCCTCCGCCATTAAACTGTTTGGCTATTTTATGAACATCAAATTTTTCTTTACCGCGCATGCTGACCTTGATATCTCTTTTTCCCAGTTCCTTGAATAAAAAAGCAGCTTTTACTCCTTCTACATCTCTCAGCATTTCAATCAGCCCGTCTGTATCTGAATTCGGACATTTATTCAGTTCATCTTTTGTAATGTAACTATAGGCAAGCTTCTTGTTAAAGTGCAGTTTTAAACGTGATATCACATTACCATAGATCTGCAAAGCTTTTGCCGGCAGTTCCTGGAAGTAAAAACTTGTTTTTTCCGGTTCGATTCCTTTTTTCAGGCATTCTGAAGCAATAATATGAGATTGGGATGTTGTATTAGATTGTGTAAAATTTCGTGTGTCTGTAATTATGGATATATATATCAAATTAGCTATCTCTTTCTTGAACGGGATCCTGTTTGTTTTAAGGAAATTATAAATAATCTCACCGGTTGCACCGGCTGTATCGTCTATAAGGTCATAAGGTCCTGAAAATTTTCGTTTTCCGGTATGATGATCAATATTCAAAATAGTTTTCGATCCTGTAAAATATTTTGAAAATTCTCCCAGACGATCATTACCGCACGTATCCAAAATAATGATCGATTCGGCATTAAAATTTTCGGGCAAATGGACCTTAAGGTCATTTCCTTTTGGTATATTGACAAGCTCCGGAATGAGAGTATCAGTATATTCAGTGAGAAGAAATTTCAACCTTTGAGGGAAAGCTCCCTCCAGTACAATAAAATATTTTTTCTTTAATAGCCTTAAAAGAATT
>JAHITG010000322.1 GCA_018817865.1 Spirochaetota bacterium | reverse complement strand
GATAAAAAAAACAAAAAAGAAAACAAAGGCAGCAAAAATAAGTGCAATTTTTGTTTCTGATCGCTTCATTATATCTTCGATCTTTATTTTAGTCATTATGATTATAATAATAAAAAATAATTTATTAGCAACTATTTTTTTAAATTTAGCCTGTTTTTAGCAGATTTTTAAAAAAATCCGCCAGATTAGACCTTCGGTTACCTTCAATTTTCTCATTGATTATACGGCCGGCAATATCATTAAAACATAAACTCGCATTTGATCGGGGATAACTGTTCACAATAGGGGACTGTTCATGAATAGATCGCACAACATAAGCATCATCAAATATAAAACCTCCGTAATTTATCTTCACATCCAGAAACTGCTCTGATATATTGATGATCCTTTGTGATACTGTTTTTGCTTCATACATATTTTTTACTCTATTCACTATTAAATTGATCTTGATGTTATTATTAAAAGAAGTAATAGCCTTAATGATGCCATATGCATCTGTCACTGCGGTTGGCTCAGGAGTGGTCACAATAAAAGTTTCATCCGCAGCTTTGATCATGGCAAGGACATTCTTCGATATCCCTGCACCCACATCGATCAGTAAATAGTCATTATTGTTCAAACTCTCAAAATCTTTAACAAACCTGACACGCTCATACTCTTTCAGGTCAGCCAGCTGTTTAAAACCGTTCGCACCTGCTATGATGTCAAAATTCTCATCTACTTTCAGGATAATTTCCGTCAATTTCTTTTCCCCGTTAAAGACATGATAGAGATTATATTTCGGGAGCACTCCTACGATCACATTAATATTAGCCAGCCCGAAATCAGCATCCATCACAGTCACTTTTCTTCCTGCCCTGGCTAAAAGAAGCCCGATATTAACAGTAAAAATAGATTTACCAACCCCTCCTTTACCGCTGGCGACAGTGATGATCCGGGTATTATTCTCCTTCTTAGGTTGCTGTTCCTCAAACATCTCTCTGAGGGACTCCGCCTGATCAGTCATTTTGGTTCTCCTTCAGAACCGATTCCACAATTATCTCAGGATTTGCAATACTGATATGCTTCGGGACATCCTGTCCAAATGCCACATAAGAAAGCGGTTTTTTAAGATGATATAAAGTATTGATTATGGAACCCAGTTTAACGGTTTCATCCAGTTTTGTAAAAAGAAGATACTTGTAATTCAATTTAGAATACTTCTCATTGATATTCAGCAGATCACTTTTTTTCGTACCGGCACTAACAACCAGAAAAACCTCAATATTATGAAAATTGATGGACTTGATGTAGTCTTTAATAGCTGATATGGCTATCTCATCTTTAGGGCTCCGGCCGGCTGTATCGATCAATATGATCTGAGCTTTAGATTTTTTAATCGTATTCTTAAAATCCGATTTATTATCGAATTTTTTAAAACTGATCTGCATAATATCACAGTATGAACGGAGCTGTTCCGTAGCTGCTATCCTGTAATTGTCAAGAGAATATATTTCCACATCTTTCTCTTCCTTTAACTTGTAATTAGCAGCCAGTTTTACCAGTGAAGTTGTCTTTCCTACTCCTGTGGGCCCTACAAACATGAATATCCTGGGCAATTTGTTTTTAGTTTTAATAGGATCAATGACATCTATGATATCCATCAGCCGTAGTTTTAACTTTTCAAAAATGATGCTATCATCTTCAATATTTTTTTCAATGATCTCCTTTTTAAGCGCTTCAAAGAGGCTGTCGATCAGGTCATCATCCATCTCGCTCTCCCGCAGGAGCTTAAAATATTTATGTAATGCACTGTCATCCTCCGAAATGATCGGATTGGTTTTTGTTAAAATCCCTTCATCCTTATTAGCCAGGGCTGAAAGCTGCTTCCTGATCTCCAAGAGTTCTTTCTGAATAGTCACTTCGTTTTCATTATTCACTTCCATTTTTTTCATCTCTTTCCTGGGCTTCATATTCACATTTCTATCAGATTTAAATCCGACTACCTCCACCATGGGTTTTCGAAATAACCCGAATAAGCCTTTTGTATTTACAATGCTCTGTTTCAGCATCATGGCATCAGGGCCCAGCTCTCTTCTCATTTTACCCATCGCTTCCTGCAGATCCTTTCCGATAAAAGTATTATACATTAACATATATATCCTCCCGTAAAATGTGATGTTCGAGGAAAACTAAAACTTGTTGTCACAAGTTTTAGTTTTCCTTCCTCTCATTTTATGCATCTGAAAAGCTCTGCTTTTCAGATGCTCGTCCTTATAATGCACCTCTGCCTCTAATGCATTGTTAAATGCATTAGAGGCAAAAATTGTTTAGTAGAAACATTAAAACTTTCTATAAAAGTTTTAATGTTTCTCTAACCTTTCAATTTTTGCATTTTATGCCCCGAAAATTGGTCTCACAATTTTCGGGGCGCATAATCATGTAATCTCAATTACATGATTCACAAGTTTTAATTGTTCTTTATTACATATTATACAGGATAAACATTTAAAAAATAAACCATGCTTAATCTGTTTCTATTTTCTCATACACTTAAGGTACCTAAATTCTCTATTTTCACTTTTGGTTCGATCTCATTGTACGAGAGAACTACTACATTGGTACTTAATCGCTCGAGAATATCAAAGAGCAGTGAACGGACATTGGCAGAGGTTATAAAGATGATCGAATTCCCTTTGATATCCGCCTTTTCCATGAGCTCCTTTGCATTGTTAAAGATCGTATTCACGGTATCCGGTGAAAGGCCCGAGACAATACCTTCATCCGTCTCCTGGATAGACTCCGCCAGGATCCCCTCCAGGTTCGGATCAACGGTAATAACAGACATCTTTTCATCCGCATCAACAAATGATTTTGTGATCTGTCTTTTTAAGGAAGCACGGATATACTCCGTCAGTATTTCAATATTTTTTACTTTATCTCCATAATCCGCAACAGCCTCCAGAACGGTCACAATATCTCTAATGGATATTCTCTCTTTCAATAGATTCTGCAATATCTTCTGAATGATCCCGATCGAAGTCACTTTCAATACTTCTTCTACCAGTATCGGATTGACTTCTTTGACATTATCCAGAAGCAGCTGAACTTCCTTCCGTCCCAGTATCTCATATCCGTACATTTTTATTACTTCCGTAATATGAGTCGCAATGATGGATGGCGGATCAACCACCGTATATCCTGCCAGTTCTGCCTTCTCCCTCTCTTTTTCATTGATCCAGAGAGCCGGAAGGTTAAAGGCCGGTTCCCTTGTCTCTTCTCCATCGATCTTTTCAGATTTTCCGCTCGAATCCATTGCCAGATATTTATCCGTTTTGATCTTTCCCCTGGCCACTTCAACTCCCTTGATCAGGATCGAATATTCATCCGGAGCAAGCCGCATATTATCCCTGATACGAATGGGCGGTACCATTAACCCGAATTCCAGGGCTGTCTGTCTTCGTATCATCGTAATACGTTCCAGGAGGTCTCCCCCCTG
>JAHITG010000321.1 GCA_018817865.1 Spirochaetota bacterium | reverse complement strand
AAATTTTATTTTTTCTTCTGTATAAAATAGCTCTTTTTCTCCATGGAAACAGCCAGTATCCTGAATTTCGGATTATAGGGAAATTTGATCCACTCCAGTGTATTATATTCACTCAGATCAATGACCTTATGTACAAGATGTACTTCAGGCGATTTGGGCCCCCATTCTTCATTATGCTGGGAAAAGCTGAAAGCACAATGTTCCCCGGGTTTATTTATATTGCACCCGCCCCACCAATCTTCCATAAAAAAGGGAAGGATCTCCACTTTTTCAGGATTAGAGTATTTAACGACAATTTCTGATTCCTCGGCTTTATTGTGAGAACAGCCCAGAATGTGTATTCGAGTATATTTACTGCTGTTGATCAGTAATTTTTGGCCCTGACATTCCATGGTATTCTTTTTGTCCGTAGCGTCTATCATCAGAAATTCCGTATCATGTTTTATGCATTCAAAGATCCTGCCAAAGACCGGCATCTCATCTCCGGGGAGATCATATCCTGTACCGCTGTGATAATCCGATGAGAACGAAATAAAATCCTGGTTATAAGGTAATTTAATAAAACTGAACTGCCC
Organism: Spirochaetota bacterium; assembly: GCA_018817865.1. Lineage (GTDB taxonomy): Bacteria > Spirochaetota > JAHITG01 > JAHITG01 > JAHITG01 > JAHITG01. Next base: position 11,332 of record JAHITG010000321.1, on the reverse strand, counting down.
CCTGTCTATGTTATTGGGATCTTGGCTTATCCTGTCGCCTTCAGATCCTTCCTGCAATCCGCTTAATGTTAATTCATCCCGGGGTATTTCCAGCAGGTCCGGTGTGGCTTTTCCGCTGAATATGATAAAACTGGCCAGGATCCTGGAGTAAAAATTTAATGTCGCTGCATCTATTTCCCACAAACAGCCGTCCAGGACCTTACTGCCCGCATACAGCAGTCGTCCCCGGCCGACATTATTGATCAGTATCGAGGTCTCCCCCGGATCTTTCCAGCTGCCTATTATTTCGTTCTTACCAATCGGTAAAAGCACTTCGCCGGTGGTATGTGCAGGCCACCCTTTATCAGAAACATCTGACAGATGATAATAATTCTTTTTAATATTGATCTTTTCCTTTTTAACGTCTCCGGCTTTTATGATCCTAAGGGATAATCCGGGCAGGGACCGTTTCTCTCCCATTCTTTTTACACCGGATGGGGTATCCAGCCACAGAGAATATCCTGCATCTATAAAGAGATCACCGCCATTCCTGACAAACTGGTCTATCTTACGGGATGTCCCCTCCTTCAGGAATAACATGGACGGGATGAGAAGGGGAAGGTTTCCCCTATAACCATTGGAAAGGAACATCTCTTCTGTTATGACATTCAGGGAAGAATTATACTTTGCAAGGAGGCTGTAGGCTCCGCGGACATCATATGCATAACGGATATCCCCGTAGGTCTGGATCATATTGTTCTCTGACCAGATAATGGTAGCAACCGGTTCCGGCACAGAAGACTGAAGATACTCTGATGCATGCGCATCCAGTTGTTTTAATGCTTTTTTAAAATACCCGTACTCGGGATTCTCTGTATCCTCATCTTTCATCAGGCCATAAGAACCGCCATCCTTATCCTTGCCCTCATCCGACCACTCAAAGAAGAGCACACCGGTAGCACCCTGTTCAAAGGAACTTTTAATATGAAAGTTTAAATTCTCTGAAGAGGGATCGCCGTTCTTCTCATTGATCTCTGAAAGCCAGACCGCTTTCTTGTTTTTATACAGGGACATAAGCATATTCACCACAGCAGCAGGAGTATCCTGGTCATGGGGATCTGATGAAGGGTAGATATCTATCCCGATAATGTCAGCCTTTTCAAAGATCCCGGGAATGACGCCTCCCTTGGGGCCTTCACCCCAGAACCACCAGGGCATATCCGTGACCATAAGCACATGTTCGGGATCAGCAATTCTGGCATTATCAATCAGGGAATTCACAAAATCAACCCATAAACGGGAAGAAAAGAGCCTCCAGTCTTCCAGCTTGCCTCTGTCATCCAGCAAAAGGTCCTGCCATTTTCCGGGTATATCCGTAATTGGTTTTACATCAGAAAAGCCCTTATAGGAGGTCTTCCATCGTTTATTGAGATCGGAGATATTATTCTGATATTTCTTTCCCAGCCATTTTTGAAATTTCTTTACGGCATCCGGATTATAATCACACCAGGGATCATCCCCTCCTCCCGGAAAATGAGTCTCATTATAAAGCAGATAACCAAGAATACCGGATCTTGTTTTTATATGTTCAATAACGCGGGACTGGTACCTTTTAAAATATTTAAGATAGGTCTCATTGGCAGGTGAGGGGACAGCCCACCATCCTCCCGGAGCGATCTCTCCTTTCTGGTCCATCAGGTGCCACTCTTTGTCCTTAAAGGGCCCTTCCACCATCCATTCCGGGAGCCATCGGGTATGAGAATTGGGGGCCAGGGAGATGAACAGATAAAAACCTTTTGATTCCGCCAGGGAGATGAATTTATCCAGTTTGCTGAAATCAAATTCATTATCCTTCTTTTCGATATTATTCCATCCGAAATCGATCCGGATAGTATTGATCATTGCTTCCTTCATCTTTTTCAAGTCTGTTGCCCAGCTCTTTTCATGGTCCATCACATGATAGGTCACTCCTTTAGCCAGAAGGAACTTGCCGTCTCTCTTAATTATGGGTTTCCCTTTGCTGTTATAACCTACTGATGTAGGTACGGTCCCGGCATTAACAGAACATAACAATATCATGATAAAAGTTGTAATACTTATTAAATTTATTAATTTTTTCATTTTATCTATATCCTCCTATCTGACTTTCCCTGTTATGCATCCGTTCATCGCAACACCGTAATGGTCCCGTTATGAACATTATCATCCGCCCCCTCCACCTGATATATATATACACCGATGGGAACATTCTTTCCATTATCATCCTTTCCATCCCATTCCACACTGACCGGACCGGGTGTTAACTCCTGTTCCAGAAGGGTCCGGATCAGACGGCCGGATAGGTTGAACAGCTTTACCCTGATCGTCGCGGCCTTTGCCAGATAAAAGCTCATTGAGGTCTTCTGATAATTTCCCTGGCCATTCGGGGCAAACGGATTATAAGACCACTTAAATTCAATATTAAAGGGAGTTGCTGCGTAAAGAGCGTAGATCCCGAGATGGTTGACCTGAATATTGACCAGATTGGCTTCCTTATCCAGATTACCTCCCATTCTATGCCAGTCCTCACCCATCCAGTAGAAGACCATTAGTTCCTCTTCCTGCTTGCCGGCGGGGATATCTGCTTCCGAATAATCCATTGAGAGATCTACCAGTTTATTAAAAAGTATATCCGGCTTTCCTTCCAGTTCAAGTTTATAAGCGGTCAATGCTTTCGGATTTGCAATAAGAGGATTGGCTGCTGCTGCGCTGTAATAAGGATCTGCAAGAACGGTGCTTAGCAGATCATAATTTATGCTGATATTCCGGACATTGATCTGGACATCCGGGGGCATGGGAACTGTTCCGTTCATGAGGGTATTATCAGGCGTGAATCCTCCGTACAGGTTGTCGTAAATAAAGAAACCGTCCACGTTGATCGTGTTTCCCGATGTGGTCGTAATATTGAGAGTATGATTCCCTTTGCTCAGGATCCCGTCCCCGATCTTAATATCCTGGAAACTGAAGGCATACCAGTCCGAGCCTTTCGGTTCAATTGCCCATCCGTCCACCTTCTTCTGCCCGTCAATATAGACATTAAGGTATGGCGTATCCCCGGCAGCGCTGTGCCGCAGATAGATAGAGGCGTTCATCATATCCTCCGGTATGGTTACATCATAGGAGACAAAACCGCCGCTGGAGTCGTCTTCAAAATGCTCCATAAAGGAACCGGCTGACGCTGTACTGTATTCTGCCCTGTCAATGGCGGATTTAGAAGAATAATCTTCAGCTTCTTTCCATATATAGTTGGGTTTGACATTTTTATAGACCCAGCCCAGGTAATCATCGGGCTCATAGGTTAAGGTGGCGATATTTCCTGAAAAGGACCGGAGGGCTGAGCCGTAATCTGATAACAAAACATAATAATACCTGGTTTCAAAAGAAGGCACTGTTGTATCCAGATAGGAGGTAACAGACCCATCGGAAATAGAAAAGGAGACCAGGTTTGCAGCAGAACCATTCTGAATATTGTTCATAGTCAATGGTTCTGTAGAACGGTACAGGGTATAATCGATAAAATCCGGGTCAGCCCCCGGTGAATCCCAGTATAGCTTCATGGCATTATAGGCGACTACATTGTTATTGCCGTACCGGACGATCTCCTGTTCTGCCCTGCTAAACCTTTCGACCTGGTATTGTATATTGGACAGGGATAAAAAAGTCACTTCAGCCTTGGAACTGCTGTTGGTCGAAGAATACTTGCCCTGTGAATTGACGGCAAAAGCGCTGTAGTAATAGATCTTTCCGGATACCAGGTTTATATGGTTTGTACTACCGGTTTGGGCCGGGCTTCCTGCTTTTATACAGAGCAGCTGCCCGTCCGATTGATTGGCAGGATACTGGTTAGTGCTGTAACGGATCATGGTAGAGGCATAGTCACTGTTATTCGGATTCTTCCAGTTCAGCTTTATGCCAACACCGGTGGAACTGGCTGTAAAAGAAGTAATATTCTCAGGGACACTGTTTGTTCCAAGGGCTTCGACAAGATCAATATGTACTTCACAGAAATTGGTCGTGTTGAAATGTTTTAACTGAAAAGCAATATCATTCACATTGGTGGCATGAGCAATATCAGAAATATTCATGGTCACATTGGTCCATGTACCCGGGGTTAAAAAACCCTGAAATTCCGGGCCCCAGTTATTCGTCCAGTTATTAGCGGCTCCGCCGGAACGGGTGAAGACCTGAAGCACCATATAGGTAACACCCGGTATTATTGTATCAGGTACACGGATCCGCATGGAGATGTTGCTATAACCGGAAAGATCAAGGCCCGGATCCCCATGATATTTCTTCCCTGCTCCGCTCCAGTCATGCGTCATGGTATTGGTATACTTTATAGATCCGGTACCGATATAACTGACCGTGGTACTGTGCTGGGGTGGTGGGCCTGAAAATCCCCAGCTATCATTGGTCCATCCGCTGTTATCTGTTTCAAAATCATAAAGGATCGTTGCCCGGGAAATACCCGCAAACAGCAGCAGGAAACAGGTGATATTTAAAAGCCGGATCATAAAATGTTTACTTTTTATCTTTAATAATAATTTCATAAATCACCTCTAAAATGAAAATAGAATGGCTGCATGATGAATACCCAGGCTGTTACGGATACCGTTCAAGCCAAAGGCATAATCAAACCGGAAGGACCTCGCAAGGATACGGGTATCTACGGACATCCCCAGGTTGAACTGGTATCCTGCCGAGCTTAAATTAAAAAGGGTTAATCCTCCGCGGGCAATGATGAAATTTTTCAGCACATGATACTCAATCCCCAGGTTCTGGATCAGGATCTCCTCGGTATAGGAAAGGTCAATATCCGCAGCCAGACGGTTTTCTTTATATCCCAGGCCGAATTTATAGTCTGTCGGGAGCCTGTCCGCGACAGAAGATGAATCGGATGAAATATCCGGGCGGTTAATATCAAGCAAAGCCATACCAAAGGAGAGATTATCCGTGATAGAATAAAGCAACCCTGCATCCATGCTTATATTCATAGATCGATATTCTGCTTTTGTTACATCGAATACTGAGACCACTTGCCCGGACCACATTAACAGCTTGGCAGTGACACCCAGATCCAGTTTTTTTGTCAGGTCATGGGCCACGGTAAGATGGAATGTATTCTCTTTGTAATACTGAGTATATAAAAAGCCCATCCCTATCCCCGCATTAAGCCGGGAGGGAAAGGATCCTTTAGTAAAAAGAGGCATACCAGAGAGTATATTTCCTTTAATAATACCGTTATCATGCTCAAGGCCGGGGTAAAGCAATCCTCCGGAAATGGAAGCTGTAAGTTGTTCTATATTCATCAGACCGGCCGGGTTGATGACAAGTGTATTGATATCATCGGCAAGCCCTGTAAAGGCATTCCCGAGGCCAATGGCCCTTGGCCCTGCCTGTTGTATCTCCTTAAAGGCAGAGTAGCCGGTACTTAATAAAGTAAGAATAAAGATTATAATAAATATTTTTTTCATAACAGCTCTCCTGATATGTTTTTTACCAGTTAAAATAAGAATGAACATAAAATTTATCCGCACGATAATCTTCATCTGTAGAATCACTCAGATAATTATGATTGACAAAGACCATGCCGGCGATAATGCCGAGCGGCCTGTCCCAGTAATTGGCTGTATGGGTAAATTCAATACCAAAAGTGTCTCTTTCCGATTTGACCTCGTTCCCTTCGAATTCCGTTGTAAAAAGTTTTTGATAACCAAACAACAGTTTGGTCCGTTTAGTCCAGTTGTAGATCAGCTCTATACCGCCTGCCCGCAGATTGCTATTATAAAAATTCCTGGCCACCTCATCATGGATCGAATACCGGTACAGCCAGGAGATCTTAAAAAGAGGGACAAGATCAAAGCGGGGAAAAAGTGTATAGGTATATTTCACCTTATGCAGTGTTGCATAGGTCAGTTTTTTCTCTTTTTTACTGAAGCTCAGATCTTCCGTAAACCCGTTGATATCATATTTATTGTAGAAACTGTTCAAAAAAGCAAGCCTGCTGAAGATCTCTGATGACAACTTTATCAGGATGGAATTATTAAGGTTATTTTCATAGTTCAATTTATCCTTTACAGTCTCTCCCTGATGGTCGATCGTATCATCCGGTATGGTATCCCTGATATAAGCGACCCTGTCCTTTATATAGATCTCACTGGTTCTAAAGAACCGGCTTGTATATATCGTATCCAGGTAATGGGTCTGATTCTTCTGACCTGCAATATCCTTCAATACATATATATTCTTAAAGATCAATATTAGCGGCTGAATGGGATTGACAGAGATATATCCCATTACCCCCCTTTCACCCGCATTATACGGATAATCCGGTTTATCATCGTTCTCCTCATTATCAAACACATCATTATTATTGTTATCATCCCCTTCTCTGAATTCAAAGATGTCATTATCAAAAAGAAGGAAATCTTCGTCATAGTCGTTAATTCCATTGTTATTCTTGTCAATGGTCTTGAAATTGATCCCGTCACCTCCATCAAAAATAGACGGGTCATCCGTAATGTCCGGATACATGTCGTTATCATCATTATCTTCCACGGCAAAACCGGCATTATAATCCCAATCCACTTGAAAATACTCTGCACCCACCTCAAACCATCTGAATTCTTTAAGAAGCCGGAAAAAATAAGCCTGTGCATACTCTATGGGGTACTCCTTCCTGACATCACCGGGCATCCTCCTGTAATTGGCCAGCAGGGCATACTCAACAGAGAAGGAAATATCAAACAATGCCCCTTTCAGATCGATCCCGTAAATGGATTTGCCGGTCAGTTCTCCGTAATTCCATCTGATGGTCTTGCGGTTCTTGTAATCTTTGATATTCCCGTTTGCACTGAAGATCTGAATATAATTATCATCGGATACATATCCGTTCTGATTTCTATCTGTTCGATAACTGATGGAGTAATCATTGGCTACATCAAACACCAATTCAATATCCCTGATATCACTGTAAGAGGAAAAATCGAACCAGAAGTCGATCAAATTCCCGCCATTAGCCTCCTGATGATCACCCACCGGATTGGCCCAGTAAATACTGGTATTCGCACCGGTCCCATTGTTTTCAAAACCCAGTTCCGGCCGCTCCACTCCATTAATATAGACCTTTATACTGTAAACTGCTGCACCGCCCCTGCCGTCATCCGGGCTGGCATCCGCAAACCGGATACTGACACCCTTATACATGGTATCTCTGTCCGAACCCGCAAACGGATCAGCATAGACCTTCTGGTTCACCCCATGAAAAGAGGAATGCTGATTCACATAAGAGACGCCCAGGTTGATCTTTTTGGTAATATCGAGTCCGATGCGTGAGCCCACAAAATACTCATCCATGTCAGCCCCATTGAAATCCTCTCCAAGGTTTTCCTCCCATGTCCAGTCTGTGTTCGTATCATATTCAAAATCTGTCCGGGTAAAGAGAAAGGTGAACTGGTTCACTACCCAGGGGAGATGAGAATCGAATTTGAATCCCTGCTGCTGCCGGAAAAGATAACTCGGCCCGAAAAGGGTTTTATCCATGGTAAGGCCGGTAAAACGTGTGGGTGTCCTTCCCAGCTCGATTATATTCTTGATATTATCATAAGTCTCATAAACAACCACATGGGATTTAAACTCCTCCATCCATCTTTTATCATACATCCCGATGAGGGAAGTCCCGCTCTGAGCCCCGCCGATCCGGTTGTCCAGGTCTTCAATATAGAAGAGCCTCTCTGCATACATAAAATGGGATCCCAGCATATCATAATAATCATACTGGACCGCCTGTATGTTCCGGGTCATAACAGCAGTCAGGATAACTATAATAAATAAATATTTTCTCATATAAATACCCTCATGATTTTTTACGCCACCCTCTTCTTTTTGCAGGGGCTTACGCTGTCACGGATAATCAGTTCAGGATTCATCTTTTCCTGTATCAGCTCTATACTCGCTCCGGTAATTATGGTTATCAATTTGGCAGCAGCCATACGCCCCATTTTAAAAAGGGGCTGATGGATAGATGTCAGAGCCGGATTGGTGTATGCAGAGACCTTATAATCATCAAACCCGATAATGGAGATATCTTCCGGAACAGAGATACCCGCTTCGCCCATCGCCTTAATGGCACCAATAGCCTGATCATCATTATTGGCAAGCACTGCCGTTGTATTTTTATGCTTCTTTAATACTTCTTTCATCTGCTGATAACCCTGCTCAAAGCTGGTCAGATACAGGTCCGGACGGATGAAATCAATGACCTGATCATTCCTGAAATTCTTATTATCCTGTTTCATATATTTCTTAAAGGCGTTCAACCGCTCCACGTGATCTCTTGTCTGCAGGTCACCGCTCAAGAAAGAGATCCGGCTATGGCCCATATCTTTTAGATATTGAAGGGCTTCTTTAATACCCCGGGCATTATCGATGTCGATATAATTCACACCGGTAGCATCCAGACCTTTGTTAATAAGAATAACCGGGTACTTTTCCTGCTGAGCCTGGATCACATAATCACTGTTCTTATTGCTCAAAAGTACGATCATCCCGTCTATTTTATTCTCCCTTAATGTATTCAGAATACCTTTCTGTCCCAGCCTCTTCTCATAAAAAGAGAACAGCTGAAGGTTGTAATCAAACTCGATGCAATAATCAAAAATGCCATTAATCACCTCTGCCAGGTAATTCCCGAAGAGTTCCGCTCCCGCCTGTATCAGAATACCGATATTAAGGGTCTTGGCTTTAACCAGGCGGGGTTTGTAATTATTCTTATTAATAATATCCAGGATACGGACGCGGGTGGATTGCCGGACACTCTCTTTATTATTCAATACGCGCGACACAGTAGCAACGGAGACCTTTGCTTTTCTGGCAATCTCATAGATGCTTTGTATCGGAACTGTTACATTATGTTTCATAACTATAATATACCACGGTATTCAAAAAAGTCAAGTATTTTTTATTTTTTTTGGTTTGTGGAATAAATATTCTGACAATATTAAATAAAATTAAAGGACGGGGAGAATTAAGGCCAAAAAATGATAACAACACTGCAGAAGGAAGAAAAATGAATAAAAAGGTAGAATTTGTTATTGTACCTGTCCCGGTTTTTTACGATTCTTTATTTACCATTCCTGCCTTGTTGTTCTTCGATCAGATGTAGCTCCCTCTCCAATTCTGCTTTTAATTCCTCTTCTGTAGGAAGAATCAGCCGATATTTTGAAGCAAAAATCTGTTCGCTGGTCTTTAACACAGAATACCTGACAACAGTATCGTCTTTATCACTGCAAAGAATTATTCCAATAGTCGGATTATCATTTTCACCCCGTTTAAGGTCATCAAACATACGGATATACATATCCATTTGGCCGATATCCTGATGAGTTAATTTACTTGTTTTCAAATCAATAATGACGAAACATTTCAAGAGATAATTATAAAAAACAAGATCAATATAGAAATGACTGGTCTCTGTACTGATCCTTAATTGTCTGCCCACAAAAGAAAAACCTTTCCCGATTTCCAAAAGAAATGCCTGCAGATTATTAATGATGGATCTTTCAAGAGTAGATTCTTTTAATTCTGTATTTTCCGGTAAATCGAGAAATTCCAGAACATAAGGGTCTTTTATAAAATCCCGGGTATTTTTCTTTTTATTATCCTTAACGGAAATTAAATCACTTTTCTTATCTGAAGATGAAAGCAGCCTTTCATAGTAATGAGAATTGATATTTCTCTGGAGTTGCCGTACACTCCACCCACGAGTCTTTGCTTCCTTAAGATAGTATTCACGAATTTTAGAATTGGCAATACGCATGATCAGACGAATATGTGACCAGCTTAATTCTCTACACAGTGTGTAGAGTTTTTCATTAGCAGGAAATATAAGATAAAACTGGCGAAAGTTCCACAGGTTGGCAACAGAAAACCCTTTACCAAACTCAACATTAAGTGCAATAGATAGATTTTTGATTAGATTAGCCCCATAATCAGCCCGATCCCTACCCTTCTGCTCCTCAAGTACAATCCTCCTGCCTATCAGCCAATAGGTTTCTACCATTGCTGAATTTATAAATTTATACGTTTTTTCCCGTGCTTCCTGTAAAATAGTGCGAATATCGTTATAGAATGTGCTCTCATTATTTGTCAATTTTTTCTTACTCATATATCTTATATACAAAAAATAATCAGCTTTTTTTGAATATTTTTTTGTGAAGTTTTGTAAAAGTATTGTACCTGTCCCGGTTCTTTATTGACTTTTTAATTCAAAATACTATTCTGACGCTACATGAAGAATATTCAAAAAAATCATTCGTCACTCATATCCGGGAGCATTGGCAGGCTCCTTACGCGCCTGACCATGCCCATGATCGGCGGGATCCTGGCCATGGTAATGTTCAACCTGGTGGATACGATCTTTGTCGGCCGTCTGGGAAGGGATGAGCTTGCTGCCATGGGATTCATCTATCCGGTGGTACTTGTCATCGGGAGTATAGCCCTGGGCATGGGCATAGGTGCTTCCTCGGTAATTTCAAGGGCGATCGGCGAAGGGAACCTGCAAAAGGTAAGACGGCTGACGACTGACAGCCTTCTTCTTGCTTTTCTGCTGGTTGCTGTCTTTGCCGTTACCGGTTTTTTCACCATCAAACCGCTTTTCAGGGCCATGGGTGCTTCAGGCGTCATCCTCGAACATATCCGGTCATACATGAGTATCTGGTATGCCGGAGTGCTGTTCGTCATCGTTCCCATGGTGGGAAATAATGCTATCAGGGCGACCGGAGATACAAAAACCCCGAGCCTTATCATGATGACAGCCGTAGGAGTGAATATACTCTTCGATCCCCTGCTCATATTCGGCATGGGCCCGTTCCCCAGAATGGGAATAGCCGGGGCTGCCCTGGCCACGGTCTTTGCCAGGGCCATTACATTCCTGGTGGCCCTGTATGTGCTGTATAAGAGGGATAAACTGATCACTTTGAAAATTCCGGGTCTTGATGAACTATGGCGGTCATGGAAGAGTCTTCTGTATATCGGCATACCCGCTGCCGGCGCAAATATCATTCAGCCCCTCTCCATCGGGGTCATCACGCGGATCCTTTCTGTTTTTGGCCCCGGCATTGTGGCTGCATTTGGCGCAGTCTCCCGCGTAGAAATGTTTTCTTTGACCGTGATCATGGCCCTGGCAACAGCCTTAAATCCTTTTATCGGGCAGAACTACGGCGCAAAAAAGAGGGACCGCGTCAGGCAGGGAATAAAGTTAAGCATCCGGTTCACTCTTTACTGGGGGCTCTTTCTGACAATACTCTTTATATTT
>JAHITG010000320.1 GCA_018817865.1 Spirochaetota bacterium | reverse complement strand
TTCTTTAGCAGACTCTATCTTATCAAGTTTAAGCTTCTCCTCCTTTCTCACCTGCATAACCTGATAACCGATAAATCCTGTAGCCAGTGATAGCAATATCAATGGTATAGTGGGAAATCCGGGAACAAAAGCAATGAAAAAGAGGAAGATGCTTCCGATAAAAATCGCTTTCGGCTGGGATGTCAATTGTACAGCAAGGTCCTGTCCGAGACTGCCGTCAGAAACAGCCCGTGTCACTATAATACCGGTAGCCGTGGATATTAAAAGAGCAGGGATCTGTGCTACCAATCCATCTCCTACTGTTAATAATGTATATGTCTTTAAAGCTGTAGAGATCGTCTCGCCTCTCATAGCCATTCCAATTATTAATCCGCCAATGATATTTATAAGCGTTATGATCAATCCTACTTTTACATCACCCTGTACAAATTTACTGGCTCCATCCATCTGACCGTAGAATTCCGCTTCCTGCTTTAAATGGACCTGCTTTACCCTTGCTTCATCCTGAGTGATCAAACCTGAATTCAGTTCCGCTTCGATACTCATCTGCTTCCCGGGCATGGCATCCAAAGCAAACCGTGCTGCCACTTCCGAGATCCTTGTCGCTCCCTTTGTAATAACGATGAACTGTACTGCAACCAGTATTATAAAAATAATAAATCCGACTACATAATTCCCCCCGACAACAAAATCTCCAAAAGCTCTTATGATCTTGACATTAAATGCAGGACCCTTTAAAAGGATCAGTCTTGTAGACGAGACATTTAAAGCCAGCCTGAAGACCGTGGATATCAGCAATAAAGCCGGAAATACCGTAAAATCAGTAGTAGACTTTATATACATGACGCTGAGAAGGATAATAATACCTATCATCAGGTTCAATGCGATCAATATGTCTAACAGCAGATCCGGAAGTGGAATAATAAGCATCAGAACAACGGAAATAACTCCTACTGCTATTAAAATATCCGTCTGCTGATAAATTTTCGGAATATTAGTGGGGGTCTTTGTATCAGCCATTTAAACCGCCTCCTCTTTCATTTTATAAACTCTGCTTAACACTAATGCTACCGCTTCAAACAGATGATTGGGGATCTCTTCCCCGATCTCTACTTCCTGATATAATGCCCGTGCCAGCGGTCTGTTCTCCATTACAGGGACATCATTCTCTTCTGCGATCTCTCGGATCCTCTTGGCCATAAGATCCGCTCCTTTAGCTACAACCTGGGCTGCAGCCATGTATTCCGGATCGTATAAAAGAGCCACGGCAAAATGCGTAGGGTTTGTTACAACGACATCTGCTTTGGGAACTTCCTGAATGAGCCTCCTCATTATTAATGAACGAAACCGTTCCCTCTGTTTGGCTTTGATTAGAGGATCGCCTTCATACTGTTTTCTCTCTTCTTTAACTTCCTGGACCGTCATCTTTAAACTCTGCAGGTGTTCCCATCTTTGGTAGAGATAATCAAAAAGGCTGAATACGATCAAAACGATGCTTACCCACAGAATGATCTTGAACGCTATCCAGGAAACCACATTCAAAGAACTTAACAGACCCATGTCTATGGTCTTCAATAAAAGGGCCTGATCTGACCTGATAATTAAAACAGAAATGCTTGAAATAATGATCACCTTTATAATGGCCTTTAAAAGGTTTACGCCGACCTGTCTTGAAAAGAGAACCCTCTGCATTAATTTCTCTATTGTAAAGCTCATCTTTTTCAGCTCCGGTTTGATGGGATGGAGGCTTATCTGAAAACCTACCTGTACCACATCTGCCAGAAAAGCGATCAGCATGGAAGAGATCATCACCGGGCCTATCACTTTTGCGCCTGTGATGCCGGTTAAAACAATAATATTTTTATAATTTTCAATTGAAAAATCTCTTTTATACAGGTTATTAAAGATCCCCCGCATATATTCAAGAATTTCTCCGAGAATATTTTTTGCCATAAATGCAAGTATCAGAAAACTGACAAGCATGATCAGAGCCGCACTTAATTCGGATGTTTTAGCTACTTTTCCTTTTTCACGTGATTCCCGTTTTTTCTTATCAGTAGGCTGTTCCGTCCTGCCTTCATCTTCCGGATTGGCAAATAACTGCAGGTTGATCCTGATCATCGGTTCGTCTTCTATAATATATCTGTTCATCTCTTTATAATATTCCTCAGGGATCATTATCATTTAACGGCTCCCATAAACCGGATTAGATCCGTATATAAAAAATCCACCGTGTGACTGACATATTCTATAAAATAGGGCATCACCACTGTTAAAGTGAGCAGACCAATGCCTATCTGCAATGGAAATCCCAGCATAAAAATATTCATCTGCGGTGATGCTTTAGAAAGAAGGCCCAGGGTTAAAGACAAAAGGAACATGGTAGCCACGATAGGAAAAGCGATCTTTAATGCCAGCATGAACATGAAAGAAAAGATCCTGGACAGACTACCGGCAAAGAACTCCATGGTAGCCGGATCGGAAAAATTGATTATGGGGATGATCTCGTATGATTCATACAATGCTCTTAAAAGAAGGTGGTGTCCCCTGATGGAAATAAAGACCAGAATAGCTATTAAATACTGAAACTGTCCTAAAATAGGAATCTCGATCTGAGACATGGGATCAAAGACCGAATTAATTCCAAATCCCATCTGGAAATGATAGATCTGGGCCGACAATTGAAATGCTGTAAAAATAATGCTCACGATAAATCCCAGTACAAGTCCGATAATGAACTGACCGGCCAGCATCAATCCGAAATTGATCAGATGATCCGGTATAACCGGATTAAACTCAGCCAGAACAGGATAAATAATAATTGTGATAAAGATGGTCAGCAGTATTTTATACCGCACAGGGATCATAAAACTGGAAAAGAAGGGGGCTACCACGAACAATCCCAGCAAGCGCACAAAAACAAGCAGTAAAACCTGAAAATTATTAATAAAAAAATCCATCTTTTTTAATATCCCTTATTTTACCATATCGGGTAAAATTAAAAATAAGTTATTTGTGAAATTGGTCAAAATTTGAATGATAAAAGGTACAAAAATAATGATCGCCATAAAAATACCGATAAATTTCGGCACAAATGTCAATGTCTGTTCCTGAATAGAGGTCGTAGTCTGAAAAATACTGATAACAAGCCCTATAAGCAGACTTGCCCCTAATATAGGAGAAGTGATGATCAGTGTATTAAAAAGGGCTTCCCTGACTATTTTAACAACAAAATCTGCATTCATAATATCAACTCCTTACTTCATTTAATAATTGGACATTATATCCATCACCCAAAACTTTTAACAAGGGAATAAGTGATCAAATGCCAGCCGTCTACAAGAACAAAAAGAACAATTTTTAACGGTAATGAGATCATTACAGGAGGCAGCATGATCATCCCCATCGACATCAGCATACTGGAGACCATCAGGTCTATCATTATAAAAGGAATAAAGATCAATATCCCCATTTTAAACGCTGTTGTAAGTTCACTGAGCATAAAAGCAGGAATGAGAACATAACTTGGAACTTCATCTTTATTCTTTGGCCTGTTCATCTTTCCCATAAATAGAAATAAAGCTATATCCTTATCCCTGGTCTGTTTAAACATAAAACTTCTCAAGGGTGTCATTGCTTTTTCATAAAATGTGCTTATATTGATCTGCTTATTCAAATAGGGCTGAAGGGCATTATCGTTGATCTGAACCAGTACCGGTGACATAATAAAAAAAGTAATAAAAAGAGACAGTCCCATCACGACCTGGGCCGGCGGCATCTGCTGGGTAGCCAGAGCACGGCTTATGAATGAGAAGACGATCACTACCCGGATAAAAGAGGTAACCATCATTACAATGGCCGGGGCCAGGGTCAGGATCGTTAAAAGAGCAAGGATCTCCAAAGTCAATGAAACATCCGAAGGCTGTGTGGATGTTCCGACACCAACCGTAATCTTTGGTATCGGGAACCTCACCGGTGCTGAAAACAGCACACCTGTATTTAGAATTACAAAAAGTATCAAAAATATAAATATTACTCGTTTCACATTCCCCTCCCGTAAAATGTGTTTTAGAAGAAACATTAAAATTTGTTATTTCAAATTTTAATGTTTCTACCTTCCATTTTACGCATCCGGAAAGCTCTGCTTTTCGGATGCATAAGCAATTTTAAATGTGATGGTCGAAGCAAAATATAAATTTTTTACAAAAATTTATATTTTGCATCTCCTCATTTTACGCCCAGGAAATTTTCAAAGAAATTTTCTGGGCGTAAAGTATGATGTTATTCATACCCATTTAAAAATTTTATTCTCAGCACTGACTTCCAATGCATTTTCAAATGCATTGGAAGTTAAATTGTAAAGTTGCAACAAGAAAACTTGGTATATAAACAAGTTTTCTTGTTGCTTCGTCCATTACAATTTGATGTGCAACTTTTTCAACCTCTCTTTCTGTTTTTCCAAAAAATTACCACCGTCTTTTGCCTTAAATTTTTTTGTGATTCCTCCTAAAAGATCATTTAAGAATTGTGTAAAATGAATAGGGCCTGCACCAGCCTCATTCTGTGGTGATTTATTTTTCATAACTTTGATCTTATCAATGGTCTCTTTATCAGTGATCTCAGTCAATAGATTGATCTGATTTTCCGTGGAACCGATCAAATAGTACTTCTCACCTACTTCAAGGACCTGGATAAACCTGTTCGCTCCCACCGGTAATGAAGTAATGATCCTGGTAACGTTCAGATGGGGGAAAGATAATCCCTGTTTTTTAGAAATATATTTAAATACATAATATATACCGGCACCAAAAATGCCCAGAACAATTATCGTTTTAATGAACATACCAAAGTAGCTGGGGGCTTCTGATTCTCTGACAGGTCCAGAAAACTGGAACAGAGTCTGATTAGTATTAGTAGATGTATTATTCTGTGAATGCAGAAATATTGGTGAAGCGACCATTATTATTAATAACAATATAAAAACTAATCTCTTGTTCACATTTCCCTCCCGTTAAATGTGATGTTCGAAGCAAAAGGAAAATTTTTTACAAAAATTTTCCTTTTGCAACCTATCATTTAACGCCAAGTAAATTTTTAAAAAAATTTGCTTGGCGTTAAGTATGATCTAAACCATACCTTTAAAGTTTTTATGTTTCTACTTTGCATTTAATGCATTTTAAATTTTTGAAAAAATTTAAAATGCATTTAATTATGCTTTGCATTCTCAAATGCAACCTATCATTTTACATCTTCTCATTCAATGCCCTGTGAATTGTCCTAACAACTCACAGGGCATATTATTTTTTCTACGTCTTTAGTTCTAATGCATTGTTAAATGCATTAGAACTAAAATTGTATAGAAGAAACTCCAAAACTAATGTAATAAGTTTTGGAGTTTCTTGAACATTTCAATTTTATTTCTCCTGTAATCCCATAAGTCTGTCTACAGGATTAATGATGTCTGTTACACGTACTCCAAAATTTTCATCAATAACAACAACTTCGCCTTTAGCTATCAGTTTGTTATTCACTAAAAGATCCACAGGTTCACCGGCTAATTTATCCAGCTCAATAATAGACCCTTCTCCTAATCCCAGGATCTCTTTTACCAGC
>JAHITG010000319.1 GCA_018817865.1 Spirochaetota bacterium | reverse complement strand
GAGCTTGCTAAATCCTGTTTTGAATACGGCAACTTTCTGCATTCATTCGGCAGGGAGTCGGAGGCCAGGGTAAATTGGCAGAAGGCTATTGACCTTTTCACTGAGATCGAAGCTAAACAGTATATGAAAAGAACAGCCAAGGTGCTCGGCATCACAGATAAGCTCTCAGGAGATATTGAGGAGAGTATGCAGGAGAGGCTGAAGGTTGAAAGGAGAATGACCACTGTTCTTGATACAAGCCGGTATTTAAGTTCCATTCTTGATCTTGATGAACTGTTGGAACGAATAATGGATAAGACCATTGAAATGGTAGGAGCCGAACGCGGAATACTCTTTCTTTATCCTGAAGGGACAAGAGGAGAGAAAGGGAACCTGGCTGTAAAAGTTGTACGAAATGTAGATAAAAATGAGATAGAAAGTGCTGCCTTTGGGACCAGTTTAAGTATTATCTCCCGGATCGAAGAGGAAAAGAAGTCCCTGATTATAGAGGATGCCGGAACAGATATCAGTCTGAAAGAACAGGCTTCCGTTGTAAAATTCGGATTAAAGTCCATTCTCTGTACTCCCATCATGGCGCGGGGTGAGATGCTGGGTGTGATCTATCTGGATAATCATCTGGTAACAGGGCTTTTCAAGGAACGGGACTTGTGGGTGCTGGATTTGATATCCAATCAGGCCGGCGTCTCCATTGAGAATGCACTGCTTTATAAGAGGGCAGTTACAGATGGATTGACCGGCCTCTATAACAGGATTTTTTTTGATAATTACCTGATCAATAGTGTCAATGAGGCATTGAGGTATAAGAAGAATTTAAGCCTGATAATAATTGATATAGATCATTTTAAAGAATTTAATGATAATTACGGTCACCAGACCGGTGATGAGGTGATCAAACGGGTATCGAGCTCCCTGTTAAAGAATGTACGTACATCTGATATAGCAGCCCGGTATGGAGGTGATGAATTTGTGGTCATACTTCCTGAAACAGATACAAAAGGCGGAAAGATAGCGGCTGAAAAGATAAGAGAGGCAGTCCTTAAAAATAAAATTATGTTTAAAAAAAAGGGTAAAGAAAAAGAATTAACAATAACATTGAGCATGGGAGTGGCTTCATTAGCCAGGGATGATGATCGTTTGGGGTTGATCTCAAAAGCAGATAAAGCTCTGTACATATCCAAAGAGAAGGGGAGGAACAGGGTTGAGGTTTTTAAAGGATAGATGTGGGCGGTGCAGGGCTTGAACCTGCGACCCCTTGCTTGTAAGGCAAATGCTCTCCCAGCTGAGCTAACCGCCCGAAATCAATAAATCGGCTTCTATTATAATATTTTTATATGCAATGGCAACTTTTTTTTATTCATTGCTGATAACAGCCAGATCGCTTATCTGGTCATCCTTCTCCACATTGACGATCCTGACCCCTGCTGTGGCCCTCCCGATAGTGGATATCTCTTTTACAAGGACTCGGAGGACCATACCCCTGGAAGTGGAAAGGATGATCTCATCCCTCTGTTCCACGGCCCGTATACCAACAGCTGATCCGTTTTTGTTGGTTACCTTTAGATAAGCCATTCCTTTTCCGCCTCTTCCTTTTATGGGGAAGAGGGAGAATTGCATGCATTTACCATATCCTTTTTCCGTTATCACGCAGATCTTTTTATCACCTTCAGCTTTGGCAATCCCTACGATCTCATCGCTCGGTTCGACTCTCAGTCCGCGTATCCCTCGGGATGCCCTTCCCATCTTCCGCAGCAGTTTGCCGTTTATATTCAGTGCCCTTCCATTTTTGGTGCCTAAAAAGACATCTTTATCTTTTTCTTCATTAAATATAAGAGCGTCAACCAATTCATCGTTTTTATCCAGATTAACCGCTATGATACCCCTCCGCTTTGCATTCTCTACATTGGTACTGGCGGTCTTTTTGATCACACCGTTCTTTGTGACCAGAATAATGGAATTATTCTCTGAGAATTCACTTAAATGATTCATAGTGCTGATCTTTTCATCCTGGCTCAGATTCAACAGGATCTTCAGCGATTTTCCTTTGGATTGTTTACTTCCTGCAGGGATCTCATAGACTTTCATCCAGAAGACCTTTCCTTTATTGGTAAAAAAGAACATTATATCATGCATGGCAGCAACAACAAGATTCTGGACAAACTTATCCTCACCTTTAAGATTCGCTCCGGTAACTCCCCGGCCTCCGCGTTTCTGTTTTTTATACTGTTTTGTGGGCAGGCTTTTAATAAACCCGTCATTGGAAAGGGTTATGACCATGTCTTCATCGGCGATGATGTCTTCTACCTTAAACTCGGTGATCTCCTTAATGATCTCGGTTCTTCTCTCATTTGCATATTTTTCCCTGATGAGGAGGAGTTCCTTTTTAATAACATCATAGACCTTTTTTTCACTGGCCAGAAGGGCTTTTAATTCCGCGATCAGTTTTTTCAATCCTTCCAGCTCTTCGACCAGTTTGGCTTTTTCAAGACCGGTCAGTTTCTGCAGTTTCATATCCAGGATCGCATTGGCCTGGACTTCAGTAAATTTGAATTTTTGCATCAGGTTGGTTCGCGCGTTCTCAACGGTTTTAGACCCCCGGATCACTTTAATGACCGCTTCGATCATGTCCAGCGCCTTTACAAGCCCTTCCAGTATATGGGCTCTCTCCTGTGCTTTTTTCAAGTCAAATTTAGTTCTTCTGATAACGACTTCTTTTCTATGTTTAGTATATTGCTCGATGATCTGTTTCAGATTCAAAACCTTAGGCTGATTGTCCACCAGTGCAAGCATGATGATACCAAAGGTAACCTGCATCTGAGTATGCTTGAACATCTGGTTCAGTATGATCTGGGCTTGTGCATCTTTTTTCAGTTCTATGCTGATCCGTAATCCTTTTCTGTCTGACTCATCTCTGATGGATGATATTCCTTCTATTTTTTTTGTCTGTACAAGTTCAGCCATTGAGGCGATCAAAGATGATTTGTTTACCTGATAGGGGATCTCATCGATCACGATGACTTCCTTTCCTTTCCTCTCTTCAATATCAGCCTTGGCTCTTATGATCACTTTTCCTTTTCCGGTGAGATACGCATCCTTTATTCCGCTGTATCCGTATGCCTGTGCCACGGTTGGAAAATCAGGGCCCTTTATGTATTTAAGCAGGTCCAGAATGGAACATTGCTGGTTATCAATATAATGTACTGTTGCGTCAATGACTTCTCCGAGATTATGAGGAGGGATATTAGTCGCCATTCCTACTGCAATACCATTTGCGCCGTTTACCAGGATATTGGGTAGGGCAGAGGGAAGAACAGTGGGTTCGTTACGTGAATTATCAAAATTGGGTGTAAAATCAACGGTTTCCTTCTTGATATCATTTAAAAGTTCACTGGCCAGCCTGGTTAACCGGGCTTCTGTATAACGGTATGCTGCTGCGTTGTCACCATCAATACTTCCGAAGTTTCCCTGTCCATCTATAAGCGGTGCCCTTAAAGCAAAATCCTGGCTCATTCTGACCAGGGAATCATAGACCGCCATATCACCATGGGGGTGAAAATTACCGATCACTTCTCCGACAATTTTAGCACATTTTACAAAGGGATTTTCATGTGTCCAGTGTCTTTCATTCATAGCGTAGAGTATTCTCCTGTGTACCGGTTTTAGTCCGTCCCGGACATCAGGCAGAGCTCTTCCGATGATGACACTCATGGCATAATCGATATAAGAGTTCTTCATTTCATCTTCTATATAGACAGGAATGATGCGTGATGCAACTACATTTATATCCTTTTTAGTTTTTTCTTTATCATCTTTCATAATGACTCCTTAATATGAAGGGTATAAAGGGGTATATTTATACCTTTTACCCCGAGAAATTTCTTTAGCAAGAAATTTCCGGCCCTGAGAAATGCAGAGCATTTCCAGGATTTTAGTCCCTGGAATTGTTCTTTAGACAATTCCTAGGGAGAATAGCCCTTAAGATTTCCCTCTGGAATTTTTTCAAAAAAAATTCCAAGGACTTTGGTCCTGGGAATTTCTTATAAAGAAATTCCTCAGGGTTCATCGAAAATCTTAAGGGAACCTTTCCTAAATGTCCAGATTTTTTACTTGCTTGGCATACTTTTCAATAAAATTTCTTCTCGGTTCAACCTGATCACCCATCAGGATGGAGAAAGTCTCATCCGCTTCCACAGCATCTTCCAGTGTGACTTTCAGTAGAGTCCGTTTTTCAGGATTCATGGTCGTCTCCCAAAGCTGTATCGGATTCATCTCACCAAGACCTTTGTATCTCTGAAGCTTTACCTGGCTTTTTGCAGGATCTTTGACCTTTTTAATTATATTATCTTTCTCCTCATCAGAATACGCATACTGCACTTCTTTACCGTTTGCTACCCTGAATAAGGGGGGTTGTGCTATATAGACAAACCCGTTTTCTACAAGGGCGGTCATGTAACGGAATAAGAAAGTCAGGATCAGGGTGCGTATATGAGACCCGTCAACATCCGCATCCGTCATGATGATGATCTTATGATAACGCAGTTTTGAAAGATCAAAATCTTTTTCGCCTACACCTGCCCCAAGAGCAGTAATGATCGTCCTGATCTCCTCGTTGGAAAGTATTTTATCAAGACGGGCTTTCTCTACATTTAATATCTTACCTTTAAGGGGCAATATAGCCTGAAAATTCCTGTCCCTTCCCTGTTTAGCAGAACCTCCGGCAGAATCTCCCTCTACCAGATAAAGCTCACATTTTTCAGCTTTTCTTTCTATGCAGTCAGCCAGTTTACCCGGTAAGCCCGAATCACTGTCCAGGGCATCCTTTCTTCTTATCAGTTCCCTTGCTTTTTTTGCCGCTTCCCTGGCCCTGTAGGATTGGATCGCTTTTTCGATCAGGTTTTTAACGATCTTGGGATAGTGATCAAAATATTCGGAAAGTTTCTCATAGACCATGCTGTATACGATACCATCCACTTCACTGTTGCCTAGTTTCATCTTTGTCTGGCCTTCGAATTGCGGATCTTTTATCTTTGCGCTTATAACGGCTGTTAATCCTTCTCTGGCATCATCACCGCTGATACTTCCGGAGAATTTTTTGTCATATCCCAGTTTTTTTATGAAATCATTTATCACCCTGGTCAACCCGGATTTAAATCCGCTTAAATGGGTTCCCCCTTCATGTGTATTGATATTATTAACATAAGTGAAGATGGTTTCAACATATCCGCTGTTATACTCCATGGCAACTTCGATCTGGATGTCATCCTTTGAATCGGAAAAATAGATAGGGGGTTTGTGCAGGGGTGTTTTATTCTTATTCAGGTAGCTGATGAAGCTGACAATACCGCCTTTAAAATTAAAGATATGTTCCTTTTTTTCCTTTGTACGCTCATCATATATTTCAATGGTAATTCCTTTGTTTAAAAAGGCCAGCTCTCGAAGTCTTTTGGAGAGGGTGTCATAATGGTACTCCAGGGTACTGAATATTTCCGGATCCGGTTTGAATTTGACGGTCGTTCCCCTGTTTTTTGTCTTTCCCAGTACTTTTGTTTTTTCTATTGCCTTGCCTCTCTCGTATTTTTGATAATGGATCTTTTCATCTTTGTGTACCCATACTTCAAGCCATTCGCTCAGGGCGTTAACGACCGAAACACCCACACCGTGAAGGCCGCCTGATACTTTATATGCTTTGTGGTCAAACTTTCCGCCTGCATGCAGTTTGGTCATGACGAGCTCTAAGGCTGATTTTTTGAATTTGGTATGCATATCTACCGGTATACCGCGTCCGTTATCCGTAACCTCGATGATATTGTTTTTCAGGACCCTGATGGTTATTTTATCACAATGGCCGGCCAGAGCTTCATCAATACTATTGTCCACTACTTCATATACAAGATGATGTAATCCCACGTCTCCGGTACTGCCGATATACATACTGGGCCTTTTTCTGACACCATCGAGCCCGTCCAGTACCTGAATATCTTTAGCATCATAGTCTAATGGGGATTTTTTTAACTCAGTGCTCATCGAAGAGTTCCTCCCAATTTATGCCTTTTAATTTACAAGATAATGGTTAATTCCCATGATATTATGTAATTATATTAATAAATTGGAATCCAAAATCAAGATATTTTTTCGTTTTAAGGCTGTTTTTCGGGGATTTTTTAGTTTTTTTTACCAGTGCGAAGCCTCCCCGTAGGGGACAAAGACTCAAAGGACTCAAAGGGCACAAAGAGGAGAAATACCACAGAGGCACAGAGTCACAGAGAGAAAAAAAAATATAAAAATTCTTGATTATCCAAAGTGAAATATTAAGATGATTTTAATTTAAGTATAAAAAAGTTTGCTTTAATAAATTAGTAATATTATATTTATATTGGTGGAGGTGTGGCATGCATTTTGTGAAAAATGTAAAATACTTATCTGAATATAAACTATTAGTAATTTTTAAAAATGGAGTTATAAAGCAGGTAGATTTCAAAGAACATTTAAATGGTGAAATCTTTACTTCATTAAAAGAGATAAATTATTTTAAAACTGTAAGAGTTAACCAGGATATTGATACTATTGTATGGGAGAATGGTGCTGATTTTTCCCCGGATTTTTTATATGATATCGGAATTGATATTGATCATTCTGCATTGGTTAAGTGATTAAATAGCCCTCTACAAGTTTTTTTACCACCCTTGAGATTTCTTCGAAAATCTCAAGGGCTATTCCCGGGAATTTCTTGCAAAAGAAATTCCTCGGGGCAAAGACACAAAGAACACAAAGGGCACAAAGGAAAGGAATACCACAGAGGCACAGAGAAAAAAAAGAGTAAAAATCTTTTGAGATTCATTATAATTTCCAGAATATTAGCAATACATATAGCATCCCATACACTCGATGGACAATCTATCAGGGGTGATATTATTTGAAGTGCATGTAATGGTATTTGATATTAAAATTGGCAATAATTATGGAATAAAGTGAGGAAAAATAGGGGATAATATTATGAATAAAATGATTATATTTGTTTTAATTATTATTTTGCCATTCTGGTTTTGTAAAAGTAAAACAAGTAAAAATATTTCACGTTATCAGATTAAATTTTATACTTCAGATTTATTTTATTATCAGCAAATTACCACTAAATATTTAGCAACTGATAATGATATCAAGTCATTTTCATTACAAATTAATGCTATTAAGCAATTATCAAATATCGGAAGATATGATGAACAATATTTAATGAAATATAATAATAATATTTATGATATTGATTTAAGATTTTTTTATAAATTTACAAATACAAATTATATTTATATATGTATTACAGGAGAAAGTGAGTTTATTGATTTATATATACAAGAAATTAAAAAAAAATGTAAAAATATTAAATTAATTGCTGTTACTAACTTTTCAATGAAATAGGAATATGTATAATAATAAATAATATTTTATTATATAATAGGAAGATTTAACTTTTTCCTCTGTGTCTCTGTGCCTCTGTGGTGAAAAAAGGGAAGGAATGGATCCCCCGGTCAAGCCGGGGGATGACAAGTTTTAATGACGTATTTTTTCCTTTGTGCCCTTTGAGTTCTTTGAGTCTTTGTGGTGAGGTTTTTAATTATGTTAAAAGAGATCGAAAATGTAAAACAGGATACTAAGAATCTGTTCCGGAGATGGTTCACTGATGATTATTTAGACCTGATCATCTGGATCGAACACAGCAATAAGATATTTGGCTTTCAACTATGTTATAATAAAGGCAACAATGAACATTCCCTCACCTGGGATAAGAAAAACGGATATAGACATAATAGAGTGGATGACGGTGAGGTTTCCTATCGCATTAAAAGGACACCGATCCTGGTATCGGACGGTTATGTCCCTCTTAAGAAGATCAAGAGGGAATTCCTAAAAAGGGGCAAAAAGATCGATAAAGAGATCCTTTCTTTTATATTATGTAAACTTGAAAATTGTTTGTTGTAATATTATGAAGTATTAATTCCGCAATTCCCCTCTGTAAACTTTATACCTTTTGGGGGTTCTTCTTTTAATTGACCTCGATGTTGACTTCTGTGGCAAGTACTTTCAGGATCTCTCCATATTGCTCCAGCTTGGGTCCCAGCTCATAGTTCAAAAGATCGGAGATCAGCACGGTATCCTTTATCTCAATTGCCTGGACGATCTCTTTTAATAACTCGGTAATGTTCTTGTTAAAACTTTCAATGGAATCTTTATTGTATTTGATCTGGTTATAATCCAACGAAAAAGTCGATTTGATCAGCTGCAGAAGGGCAAAGATAGATTCCAGTGTACCCATGATGATCTGAATGTTGGTCATGGCCTCTTTTTCATGCCCGGTCTGCATATCCATCACGGTCATCTCGATGAGTTTCTGCATATCGGGAATTTTATTTATTATCTTGAATACCTGGTCTGAGACTTTTTCTCTGACAGAGTCAAGGCTGTTTACTGAGTTCTTATTGTTCTCCAGCAGTATGTTTATATTTTCTACCCATTTGCTCAGCTGGGTGACCAGATCGTTTTTTAAAATTTCCGTTATCTTGTCTGTCTTTTTTGCAGATTGGAGCTGTTCTATCTTCTCTTTTGATCTTTCCAGTTCTTTTATTTCTGTATTAAAATTGAACTGTTTTGATGTAAAGACTTTTTCATAATTGTATATTTTATTGACCCTCATCAATATGTTGATAGTCCAGCTGACGCCCGATATCAGTCGTTCGATATCTTCTGATGTAAAGTCCTCTTTTGAATTCAGATACTTGCTGATCTCAGTTAAATAACTTTTTGTTTCAGAAAGAGAGTTGTTGACCAGCTGATTGATATCAACTACGGTCAGATCCAGTTTTTTTACATTTTTTATGGTATATTCCATAAGATTTTGAATCTCACCCGTAAATACCTTTCCGTCAATAACGATATCATCTACAACTTTCATATTTTTGAAAAGCCAGTCATTCACATTTTCAATGATCTCTTTCAGATTTTTTTCATTTTCCAGCTGAAAATTCAATTTATCTTCGTTTATAAATATTTCCATTCAGTCATTACTCCTCTTTTTTCTTTCCGGAAGGGCTGTTGCCGGGTAAAGTATTTATCTGGTTATCCAGGGTCTTTTGTGATGCTTTCAACTGCTGGAGGCCCTGTTCCATCTTTCCAAATTTATGTTCCAGATTTCTTCTATAGGTTTCCAGCATTTTCTCTTTTCGTTCAATATTTTTATCGGTAGACCTTATTAAAGCATCTGCCAAGTCCATTTTTCCGGAAATAATTCCTCTGGAGTTAATAAACGGCTGGATGATATTATCCAGAGTAAAGGCGACACCCGTATCGAGCTTTTTATCATTGTTCGCATCATAACCGAATATTTCACTGATCTGATCGCCCATTGAATTTATGGCAAGATCAAATTTTTCATTATCCAGGATTAAAAGGCCCTTTTGAATATTCTCCCAGGCGCTTCCCCATTTCCCGGTTGAAATACCGATCTGTGCCAGGATTGAGAGTTTATTGCCAAGTGAAGTTGTATAGGAATTCAGCACCGTTCCCCTCATTTTGCTATGCAGGTTCATTAGAGAGAAATCATTCGAGAGTATTCCTTTTTCCAGATTTTTTTCTCCGGGCTTTTTTGCCTGCGGATTTTTACCGTTCTTTTTAATAAAATCTATTACATCATTGTACTCTTTAATAAAATCCATCAGAGATTTCTCTATTTCCTCTTTATCTTCACTTATCGCGACTTTGACCTCTTCGGGAGTCTTTTTATGAAGATTCAGATTGGCTCCGTCAATGACATCTTCCAAATTGTTGTTCCTGTCACGTGTCAATTCAACTCCATCCATTTTCAGTTTTGCATCCTGGGGCTCTGTGACCACATTCTTATATGCGGTCTTATCTGTCTCTTTTTCAAAGATCCTGATATCATCAACAAGATAGTGATCTTCAGAATTATTAATGAATGTAAGGTTTTTTATCCCGGAGTCCCGGTCCAGTTCTTTTTTGATCTGAGCCCAGTTGCCTGATGCGGGAAGATCGATCGTTATCATGTCATTATTCTCCAGTTCGATCTGAAGCTGTGCTTCTCCTTTATCGACGGTTTCAACCTCTTTTATTTTATTTAAGATAAGATCAGCTCCCAGGATGGTAACATCCTTTATGGTTACTTCATCGATACTTCTTTTCTTGATCAGATTGCCTGAAATATCAACAGCCGGAGGGGAAACACTCTTATACATGAAGTCGAGTGAACCTTCACTGATCTTTTTATTAATAGAAAGAGCAGATGGGCTCTTTTTTTGAATAAGCAATGCCGGTGTATTATTAAATCCATTATCATCAAATTTCAGCTGTTGGGGTGTTTTGTTGTTGAAATCAAAATGAAGGGCTATTGGCTCCTCTGTTCTAAAAAGGCCTAATTCATCAAAT
The DNA here is from genome assembly GCA_018817865.1 of Spirochaetota bacterium. Lineage (GTDB taxonomy): Bacteria > Spirochaetota > JAHITG01 > JAHITG01 > JAHITG01 > JAHITG01. The sequence goes on along the minus strand of JAHITG010000319.1, from coordinate 2,473 downwards.
AGTTTATTGTCAGAAGCTGTCTCCGGACTCAATTTAATATCATTCAACCTTCCTGTTTTCTTCGATTCAATACTCAGAATGATATTATTTTCATCACTCTTTACTTTCTGGATTTTAACGATCGTATCAGCATCATTCTGCAGGACCTCTATGAGTTTTTCGATCGTTCCGCCATTTTTAAAATTATCTATTTTAACAGTATCTTTTCCTATCTGAATAGAGAAAGTGGATCCGCTTAACTGTTTATCTGCCGGGATCTGATCTGTTGTGATCTTATGAGCCGCGGCCAGCTGGTCTACCTGTATTTTATGCTCACCCTTGTCGGCATTATCTTTGGCCAGGGCCGTGAAGTATTCTTCACTGTCAGAGATAAATTTCCTCTTTCTGAATATTCTGTTATGGCCGTAGAGTTTTTGAAGAGTAGTATCAAATTTTTTAAGTTTTTCCTTTAGCTGATTCCACGTCTTTTTTTGATACTCTTTCTCCTGCTTTTCATACTGGAGTCTCTCAATAGGTCTTCTTTCGACCTCTACCAGCTTATTGACAATTCCCTGGGTGTCAATATCTGAACTTAATCCCGAAATTGAAACAGGCATAATTTGTACTCCTCCTTATTATATTCGTCGGCCTTTTAAAAAAAACCATAATTAAATTTATTAAAAGGGATTTGTCTTATGCCTGGATTTTATGAATATGGACTTCCCTTTCCTTTGAAATTTTCAAGTTCAATACAAGTCTCTTCCATGATCCTTGAGTTTTTATCTTTTTTTATCAATTAATACACCCAGTGACTGGTGTAATCTGGAAATAAAGCTTAATACTTCTTTTGCCGGTATTTCCCGAACCACCTTGTCAGTCTGAGTATCAATGATCTTGACGACGATCCTTTTTGCTTCTTCATGAAACGTGAACTGTAATCTTTTATTGAATATCTGTAGGGTCTTGTTCATTTTATACACTGCATCATGGATCTCCTGGTTATCCAGGTTGTCTTTCAGGATTTCATTTACATTTTTCATACTGTCTTTAACATTCTCATCGATCGCTTTAGGGGTCTCTTTGGGAGTTTCAGAAGCATTGACAGGTAACGTGTCAGTTCGCGCCTTGATCAAGTCATCACTCACTATGTTTCGAATATTTGAGATAGGCATTTTCATCACCTCGCCTTTGTTGAAATTTACTCCCCTCCATTATTATTATCGGTAATTGTAAAGGAGAGTATAAGCAATTTTTCCTCATAAGGATCCCCCGAACCATCGGAGTAATTTCGATGATCCTAAAAGGCTTTAAGATCAGCTTTAAAAAGATGACCTAAAGAATATACTTATACTCCCCTTTAGGTTTGTCAGCGCAGTAAATATAGAACCGAAGCCGGTTTCATATTCGCCTGTGCCAACATTGCTGTGCTTGTCTGTACCAGGATCTGGTTCTTCACATACTGAACCATCTCCTCTGCCATATCAACATCACGTATACGGCTTTCCGCTGCCTGCATGTTCTCATAACCCGACAGAATCCCTTTTACAGCTTCTTCGAAGCGGACCTGATATGCTCCAAGGTCAGCTCTCTGTTTGCTGATCTTGTTCATAGCATTATCGATCACCGCGATAGATGCATTAGAATTCTCCGGAGTGGACAAAGAGATTCCCTTGACATTCAGACCGGTTCCGGTCATTGTGCCAATGTAAACTCTGGCTCTCTGGTCTGCATTTGCTCCGATGTGAAACCACATGGAAGCAGCAGGAGTGCCCCCACCCTGGGGGTTTGCAAAACTACCGGTCAGCATAGCCATACCGTTGTACTGAGCGGATGTGGCGACCCTGTCGATCTCATCCAGTAAGGATGAAACTTCGACCTGGATCTGCATCCTGTCTTCTGGTGTATAGATCCCGTTGGACGATTGAATAGACAGCTCTCTCAACCTGTGAAGAATATCCTGAGATTCCTGCAGGTACCCTTCAGTGGTCTGAATGAAAGAGGTGGCATCTTCAATGTTTCTGGCAGCCTGGCGTAAACCGCGAACTTGCGAACGCAGTTTTTCACTGACAGCCAGTCCAGCCGGATCATCTCCAGCTCTGTTGATACGGAGCCCGGATGATAGTTTCTCAATGTTCTTGTCCACGTTGACCCCGTTGAACTTTAACATCCGATTGGCAAAGATCGCACTGATGTTGTGATTAATGATCATAGGTTATCCCTCCCTAGATCTTAAATTTCAGCATCCATGCTGATACCTATTTTTACTTTTTATGAGGTCCGGGGGACCCTCAAAATAAAAAAAGGTTTATATTTAATCCCGTTTTTTTACGGTCTCTTATCCACCGAGCAAAGACAGGATATGCTGAGTCTTGACATTAGCCTGAGCCAGCATAGCCACTGAGGACTGAGACAGTATCTGGTTCTTGACAAAATCAACCATCTCTTCTGCCATGTCAGCGTCCCTGATCCTGGATTCTGATGCCTGCATATTTTC
>JAHITG010000318.1 GCA_018817865.1 Spirochaetota bacterium | reverse complement strand
GAACCGTCATCATAAACCAGGGAAAGGGAATTCACTTCCGGGGTCTGAGAGTTGTTATAGGAATTAAGGGTCATCCTTACTTTCAACCTGTCATCCCCGTTAGCCAGGCATTTCACATTGTTCAGATTTGCATCAGTTGCTTCCGCCCATCCGCTCCATGTAATTCCCTTATCCTGAGAATATGAAAATTCATAAATTACAGCCCCATTGTTTAATCTCACATTTTTGGAGAGGGACTGGTATTGAACTACATATTTAGGAGAAAAAATATAAACGGCAGTAGATGATGAAACATACTGACTCTTAAAGACATATCCCTGGTCCCATGAGAATGCTCCCCCGGCATAGAGCAGTCTATTATCAGCTTTCAGTAGGGCCCGCCCCTGATAAATACCAAAATTTGTAGAACCCTTTAACAGTTGTAATGTCTTGATCCACGTATTGCCTTTATCATAACTCTTCCATACATTGCTCATGGAATTCCTCACAAGGATTCCTTCAGATGTTTCGATCATTCCCCGGCAGGGCTCCCCGGAGATCGAGCTCCAGGTCAGGCCCTGATCTGTTGAACGGACAGTACCATCCTCACCGCAGGCCAGGATCGTGCCGTCACTCAGAGGTGCGAACTGATAATACTTCTGATTGGAAGTTCCTGACGCTAGACGCCAATTCGTGCCTTTATTCGATGAGATGAATATCCCCGGATAAGCAGTTGTTTCATTATAGGCAGCCAGGAAATAACCTGATGAAGTTTCAAGCATATCTATTCCTGCCAGATACGGTTTGGTAACTGGATTGGGTGACAGATCTGACATTAAAGTGACCAGACTCCAGTTGGTCGCATAATTGGTACTTCGATACAGGCGGGACCTGCATGGTATACATCCGTAAGACCAATAGTATAAGATCTTATTTTTATCCTCAAAGACCCTGCTGGAACTGGACCCGCCACCGCCGCATCCAAACCATGTCTCACCCCCGTCAATGCTCTTCCAATTCCCCCCGCTGCAGCACTGGTCGCCTAAATAGAGATTCCCATCAGAAGCCTCCAGCAGATACCCGCCGGCATGCACATTCTGTACCAGATACCAATCCTCTCCATAATTTGTGCTTTTATAAATGGATCCGTCAGGTCCCGGCTGACCTGCCACATAAAACAGATTCCCCTGCTTATCCTGATGCAAAAAATTCGGGATATAATAATTGGTTAAGATTCCTGTATTTGTCCAGTACCCGGTCGTGGAAAGACGGAGGGTGCCCTGTACCACTTCGACTTCCATCTGATCATATGTGAGAGAACCGGAATTTAGTTCCATACTCATTTGAGTTCCATGCAATGGATTTATGATAAACAAGCAAAGAATGAAATAGAACGATCTTATAATGTCTCTTTTTAAAAACAAACTCATCCTGGTAATAATCATATAAAAAAGAGGCTGAATGTCAATTGATTCTTCCATTTTGAAAGGTGATGATCGTTAAATGATCCTCATTTCCGTTTTATTCTTCTAAAGACTCCTTCTTAAAGGAAAAATCACATTGATCATACCCCTCAGCAATCGTCATTGTTCTTTTCAACCCCCAGCCCAAAACATCACTCAAAGAAAAATCATTTATACAATTATACTTAACAATATCCTCGGCCAGCGAAAGATCCTTGATCTGAAGGCTGTTCCTATTATCTCGCCAATATGTTCATCAGATCTGCCCTGCTTCTTCAAGACCTTATACAGGGAGAGCCATGGAACTGAATCTATCAACATCTGTGTAAAAAAAGGATTTTTATCACCGCCAATATATGGTATTTCCGGAATTAACCTGATCATTCCCGATCGTGTTGAATGTAAAATATCAGCTGTTTCACTTTCATGATAATGCGGCTGCAAGGCATTTATAATATGCGGTTCTATCATTTGATAGAACCGCAGTATCTTTTTCTTTTTTGAAAAGTAATAATTTTTTTGGATACTTTTTTCATTGATAAAAGCCTTATTCTTATTTCTCCTCATCCATCTTTAATGACTTACGGATCTGTTTCAGCTCAAAGGTTTGCGCGGTTTTTGAAAGAATTTTTATTGGACAGTCCTCCATAAGAAGGGGATAGATAAGACGCTTTTTCTCTTTCCCTTTTCTGAAAGCATAATAATTGTTGTGGATCCAGACCGGTACGGATTCCAGCTTTTTGGCCAAGACCCTGTTATTTGTCTTCATTAAGACCAACTTCAGTATTACACTCCGTCTGGGATTCCCTTCTGCTTTTGGGGATTTCAGCGGTTTATATTCCCGCCCAATATTAGCCATAAAATCACCCAGGCTATAGGCAACAATATTCCTGTATCCTGCAGAGTCCTTCTCATATTCAACAGGTAAAAGGATATGAGGGTGATGGCCGATGATACAATCTACACCGGCTGCAAAAAGCTTGCGGGCACTCTTCTTTATCTCTTTATATCGAGTGTCATATTCCTTACCCCAGTGAATGGAAAGGATGAGGTAATCCACCTCTTTGTCTGCTTCCTTTATTATATCCAGGGAATCATCAAGGTCCTTAAAAAAGGAGAGATTGGTCTTCTTGTCCTTCGGCAGAGACCAGTTCAATAATGTTGTAAATCCCATAAATCCGATCTTAATATCATTAGTCTCAATTATCGTAAAGACGGATCGATCATTGGTCGTGTATCCCGTAACACGGAAAGAAAGCTTCTTTAAATTATGAATAGTCTGTTTAAACCCTTCATGCTTACAGTCCATGGCATGGTTATTGGCAATATTTAAAATATCAAAACCGCTCTCTTTCATTGCCCAGTTGAATTCATATGGAGCATTAAAGGCCATCTTGTGTTTTCTCTTCAGTTTCTGGTCGGCACACGGTCCTTCCATATTACCAAAGGCAATATCAACACTGGAGATCTCATTGGAAACATGCGAAAAAAGGCCGAGGAATTTATTCTTTAATTTTTCTGAATCCTTCTTTTTTTCATAGACGATCATTTTATGAGGAATAATATCCCCGACAAAGCAGAGGGAGACCTCTTGTGTGATTGGATTCAGAGGAGGTATTTTCTCTTCCGGCATAATACCTATTTTTAATAATGAAGCCCCCAGGAGAAAAGCAGTGAATAATAATGGTTTTGTATCTCGCATAAATAAAAAGAGAATAATAATTGATGATCTTTTCAGATGCCTGAGGGTATACTATACAGGTATACTTTTCTGTCATACCCGGCAGTTATGACCTCATAGGTTCCGTCCCGATCCATATCCTTTATAAAGGGTGTTGTTGACCCGTTCAGCTTAAACTTGAGTGTTCCCCTGGAATCATAAAAACGGATATAATCCTTTACATCCGGGACTATGATCTCTTCTTTACCGTCCTTATCAATATCAAACAGGAGGATCGGTTCATTCTCAACAGGTTTGAATCCTAAGTCCTCATCAAAAAAGATGTTCCCGCTGTCGGGATCGATCAGAGACAGCATACCGTCAGAGGAAAGCACTATGATCTCCTTCTTGCCATCTCTGTTCAGGTCTCCGGTTGCAGGAGGATTAACAAATTTTCTATCCAGGTCCATGGGAAAACCGGAAAGGAAAGAACCATCCTTCTTCCGGACAAATAATTTTCCATCACTGGTCAGCTGTATGATCGAAAGCAGGGAAGGCTTTAAAAAACTCACGATCGTAGAAGCATTGCGTGAAGTCCCGGCCGCAAACACATTCTCTTCATTAACAGTACCGGTATTATTGATAAAATAGATATATCCGTTATCGGAACGCATTGAGCATAATATATCTTTTCCCTGGCTTGTGTCCGAAGGAAGCAAAAATATATCCGAAACAGCTTTCTCTTTAAGCTGAACAGGAAATCCGGGCATGGTTGTGCCATTATTTCTGAAAGAAAATATTCTTCCATCATGATCGGAAAGGATTATCTCCGCATTTTTATCATTATCAATATCACTGACGATCACAGAAGGTCCCGGCCTTCCCTGGATCTGTATGGGGAAATTCTCTTTCATAACAGCATCCCCGCCCCATGCATATACTTTCCCTGATGACGCAGCAGCGCCGATCAAAATTTCATTGAATTCAGAAGGTATAATGAACGGTGATGTTGTCAGGTTCCCTTCCACCTTTACAGGCCAGTTCAGTCTGGTCTCACCGAAAAAATCAACAAGGTAGATCTTACCGTCTTCCGTCCCGATGATTATCTCATCAAGGCCTTTATTGTCAACATTATATACAAGCGGTGTCGACCAGATAGTGGAATCCACTTCAATGGGCCACCCGTCCACCAGCTTGATCTTTTCTGCAATGGGATCAGTAACAACGATCCGATTCTTTATCCCTTTATCAGAGAACTCCATCGTCAGCATTCCCAGCCTGTATTTTGTTATGATCCTGGTGAATATATTTTTTTCCTTCAGCAATAGAGGAGATTTCCTCGAAAGGTCCCAGTATGTAAGGAAATTGCCCTTCCTGATCTTTGAATATATCTTTTTTACATCATCTTTGTAATACAGCAGTTTGTCTTTTTCGATCGAATCAAGTGCAAACTGCAGTAATTTTTTATTGCTGCTTAGAAAAATAAAATTATCATGAACAGTATAAAAAGGAAGCTCCAGATCAGACGATATCACATCTGATAAAAACTGAAAAAAGGAGGAGAGCTGAATATGAAAGATCTCGGATCCCTTATACTTTTCAGAAGAAAAATTCTTTAATATATTTTTCTTCTGCAGTTTTTTTATAAGGTCATTTAATCCCTGAATATTTTTAATGGAAATAACTGTAAGGGACTCATCAAATCCGGATACACTGCTTACGGTGATCTCATCATCAAGCCAGGAAAATAAAAGTTCTTCAAGAGAAAGATTCAGAAGGGTCTTGATCGCATCTTCTGTCTGGACCAGTTTTTGGCGTTTCTCCTTCTGCCCGGTCAGACTCAGTATTCTCTTATAATAGCGCCAAACATCCGAAAAATTATCAAATGTTAATGTTACAAAGGAATCAGTATTCTCCGGTAATACTTCCAGGGCATCGACCATCTTGGGACTGGAGAGGAAGAGCTTCATGATATCTGCATCCTGAAGCCCGGTAGAATAGAATCCCTTGATATACACAGATCCTTCATCCAGATCCAGGTCCATCCCGGCAATAGAAAGAATGGATAATGTCTTTAAACTTTCATATAATGCTTTGTTGGACTCTTTAATATCCTTTAAAATAAAAGCCATGTTAAAATATGCCCACAACATTCCACCCGACCCTATCTGCGAGCGAACCTGCAGGTAATTCTCATTTTCCAGAAGATTGTTCTTTGAAATATAAGTATCGATCGATCTTAAAACAGTGCTCTTGTCCATAGCGGCAATAAGAACATTTTTAACATGGGTAAAGTAAAAGCTCTCCCTTTTTGGAAGGTAAGTCACCTTGATCACTTTATATCCGTTGTAATTCCCTGATCGAAAAGAGAAATCTTCTGAATCAGAGAAGAGCTTCCGCAGGGCCAGAGATGTGATATTTACAAGCGGAGTTATTAAGCCGGTATTAAAGAGCACAAGCGGCCTTTTATCTGCCTGAATGACAACCGTTGCGGGAAAATCAATAAAATTAATATAACTCTTTTTTGTCTTGGAGACCTGCGACCGGACATTAAAGAGGATCTCATAAAAATTCTTCATCTCTTTATTAAAAAACACCGTATCCAGAAGCTGTGAGTCATTCAATTTATCAAAGAGCTTAAATAGATTCCTGGTCTGAAGGATATACATGAAATCAGAAGATATGAATGATCCTTCTTCTGTCTCGGTCAATTTAAAATAAATAAAATAGGAAGCAAATCCTAACACCGCGATCAGAAAAACGATCAGGAATATTCTTGTAACCGTTTTTATTTTCATGACATCACCTTATGATCTAAATTGAATCCTCTTTTTTCTTTGATATACTGAATTCATGGGTTTTCAGGATCGTTGCACCATCAGAAGCCAGGATATCCAGCCTCCATTTACCCGCCTGGCATGATTTAAATCCTCTTGTCCGGAAACTTTTTCCTTTTATACTCAATTCCGAAGTGAGTTCAGGTGACCATCCGTCATTATTATCAACTGATCGTATCCATCTGTTCCATCGCAGAAAGACCCTGACCGGAATACTCTGGGCAGCAAAATTCATCCATATCCATACTTTTTTAAAGTCCTCCCCTTCATTTAACTGAAAGGTTCCGATCGGATTGACCGGGACATTATTCTCGATATTTTCACAGATAGCGGACTCTACAAGTTCAATTGTACCTTTTTTATAATTCGGATCGATCTCATATCCCTGTTGGATCTTCTCAGGGCCGTTCACATTAAAAACAAATGTCTTTATAATGCTCTCTTTATCCTGTGCCAGAATATCAATCCGCCATTTTCCCGGAGAAACCGTTTTATAGCTCCAGGTCCTGAATTCTGCAGACTCAACTGAAAGTTCTGTCATATGGACCTCTTCCCAGATACTTGCCCGTTCGGGGAGGCCTTTTCTAAAAATAGAGTACCTGTGAAAAACAGCTGCAGGAGGTTTTTCACATCCCATTTTTGTGAAGCAGAAGATCTTTATATAATCATCCGTATAAAATTCCGTTGCCGCATCTACCGGTTCACGGTCTTTGACTTTTTTACAGATAACTCCTTCATTAAGCCAAACCTTGAACTGGGAACGCACCTTCTCACTATCATCAGGAAATACCATAGTTCCATCCAAACCCGTATTGGAACGTTTTTTATTACATCCTGAAAAAAGAAGTGCAAACATTAAGACAGTAATAATAAATACAGCCTTTTTCATAAAATCCCCCTTAATTAAAATTTTTCTTTGTAACTGCTTAAGCGTATAATAATAACCATTAAAAATCGATAATCAATATATTTCTAATCCATGGTGCCCCTTCGAATGCACCATGGATTAGAAAAGTAACGTTAAGAGCCCAAAATACATTATATGTATTTTGGGCTCTTTTCGACCATATCTTTTCTAAAAAAGGAGAGGAGCTTAACCAGTGGTAAAACTCCTCTCCCTTATCAGATTCTATTTTTTAAATTGACCTGGATCGTTTACTCGTCTACAACCTTGTAATCAGCATCCACAACATTTTCATCATCCTTACTGCTCTTCTTCTTTGATTTCTTGGATTTCCCCGAACCTGTATCTTCTGATGTATCCTGCTTGAGGTCATCGGGATTAATATTCGGCTGCTGATCCGGCTGTGCATCTTTATAGATCTTTTCTGAGATCTTGTACCATACTGCTGACAGCTCTTCAGATACCTTCTTCAATTCCTCAACATTTTCAGAATCTTTTGATTTTTTC
>JAHITG010000317.1 GCA_018817865.1 Spirochaetota bacterium | reverse complement strand
ATAATTGAAAGTAACAGGAACAGGCGGATACAGGTATACTGTTTCACTCTTTGGAGCAGAAGTCAAAATAAAAAAAGATCTATCCTTCACATACCCGTTATTGGCATCATTGTCATCATCTATCCCGAACCTGTATTCATGATAGGTATCTACACTGAGATCCTGTATATATCCCCAGACACCGTCTCCGGCCACACCGTCATTGTGCTGACCATCATCGTACATAGGGTAACGCACACCGTTATTCCATGCGCTGTCCCAGTCTCCGAATCCATCCCAGCTCCCGCAGATATACACCATATAGTAATTCTTCCCGACTGAATTATCCGCAAGAAAGGTAACTTTTCCCAAAGCATTATTGTGACCCTCTGTCCTGAAAAAGAATGTATATCCCGACCCCATTATATTACCGGCCATATCACTGATCTGTCCGGAGAGAGTAACCCAGAACTTCTGCCCGTCCGGCATATCCCCTGTTGGCGTAATTACAACCTGATTCCCGTTCGCTGTATAAGAATAGGGGATTGGGGGTATGATGCTGATCATAGCCGGTGAAAAGCTGTTTGGATCGATAGTTTCAGAAAAATTAATAATCACCTTGGTGAATTTGGATATACCGCTGGATCCGGTTGCAGGTGAAGTGGAAATAATGGTGGGAGATGACTGATCAAGCACATTCATATCCGGAACTTCCCTGGAACAGGCCATGACAAGGAACAATAAGAACACGATCACTCCTGTAATAATTATATTCTTCATACTACCACCTTCTTTTACCGGGACAGGTACATTGTACCTGTCCCAATAATATTTATTTCACCAGACATATCATCCCGCTTTTTACTTTTGAGCCTGCTATCACCTGAAAAAGATATACTCCACTCTCTGCTATTCTTCCATTCTCATCCCGGCCGTCCCATGCATTACTCTTCAATTCTTTGATCACCCTGCCCTTAAAATCAATGATCTTAATAGTATAATCTGCCACTTCCTCTTTTATCCCGAATTTACAGACTTCCCCGTTTAATGGAGAAAAAGAAGGTCGGGATACATATTCGATCAATTCAGCAGATGATCCTGACGGGTCCTTTGCCTTCCTGAAGAGGCCGACCCAGCCGAGGGAATAAGAGGAAAATGAAAATGTATTATTTGTTTTATCGATCACACCCGGGATCATACGCCAATGAAGGCCGTCATGATAAAAAAGCCCCAATTCATCCTCATCCACTAAAGCTTGATCCAGAAGGTCGTCATTATCTTCATCAAAATATCGTACTGTAATAAAGGCTTCTTTACGAAAGGCATAATCTTCCTTCACACCATTATTATATCTATAAAAATAATAGAGTACTAACGGATCGGTATTATCATCAAAATATTCATTTCCTTTTGCCGTTAAATTCTGCTTGATCATTTCTGCATTGATCGAACTGGATTCAAAGGAATCGATCCCAAATGTCTCGTTTTGATATAATGCACCTGCTGATATCCGGATACCGGTAAATTTCAGATCATCCGGTACATCATCCGGCAGGATAATACTGCCTCCCTTATCCGAACTGACAGGCCCCTGTTCCGTAGGGTTAATATCTATATGATAATCCGTATTTTCAGGAACCAGTTTTATAACGATGGCTCCCAGGTTGGTAAAGATAACCTGCAGCCGGTATTCAATATCGTTTAATGTCTCTTCCCTGTTCGTGATCCGGCATCTGTAATTAGTTGACGAATTATTGGTCTTCATTTCAATAAATTTAGTATAGGAGTATTCCCCGGATGTTTTATACATCAGGGTCACGGATGATACAGTAGTCTCTATTGGTGACACAACAGCTTTAAAGGTGATATTTTCCCCCGGATATGAGAATTTTGTAAGCGGTATATGTGTGACGCTCACATCTCCTGCCAGGCTCGCGCTAACTAAAAAAAGTAAAAAGAAAAGAGACAGGAACCTTTTCAATAAATTAATTCTCATTATGTTAAAACCTCACTCCCGCTGAAAAGCGGTGTGTATTATTTAAATATTGGAAAGGAACAAACGCATAACTGACATCGAACCGGTCGACCTGTAATCCTCCACCCACGGAAAGATCGCCCAGATCATTTGTGTTCATATTCAATTTATATCCAAGCCTTAAGGCGATCATGTCAATAAACCAGAACTCACAACCCATGCGTATATTCGGATCATTATCAAACGGCGTCTCAAGATCTAAGGATATGCTCATATCCTTTTTACCCAATTTATTCAGTTTGAACGGATTGAACCCCGTACTGATCCCGAAACGAGCTAATACAGGCAGAGCTTCCCTTTTTTCGGCATATTTGATCGGAAATCCCATATTCAGAAGGCTGATCCCTATACGCGGGTCAGTGATCAGGGATAACACTGAAGAGAATCCAAGATCTACACAGAAGGTCGAAGCATCAGTCGCATCAATGGTTTCAGTAATATACTTCATATTCAATCCTACACTCATACTCTCTTTTATCCGGAAGGAATTACAGAGAACCAGCATCAGGTCAGAACTGCCGAATGTTCCTGCAGTGGAATATCCTTCCATATTGTCAGCCCGGATAGTCCTTGCAATCCCCGTAACATAGAGGTAGTTGATCCCTATGCCCACGCTATAGGGTTCTTTGACCCTGAAGACACCGCTGATATTTTCATAATTAATATCTTCAAAATATTCATAATGCATCAGATCGATCCGGTGTCCGGGGACATTAACGGCTAAAGCCGGATTATAATAGAAAGAGAAGGCATCATCCCCGTAAGAGGTATAAGCTCCGGAGAGGGCTGACGGCCTGGCCCCCACATCAACCTTCAGAAAACTCAGAGATGTACTTCCGGGAGAAGCGGAAAAAAGCAAATGAGCATTCATACAGAACAATATTATTAAAAATAAAATATGCTTTTTCATATATTCCTCTTGACCTTATTATAATCAGGTAGCCGCAGGCTTTAGCCTGCGAGTATAAGCGACTTACATAACATTATAAAAGTCAATAAAACGCAAGCTGAAGCTTGCGACTACCAAACCTTTTCGATATATTCCTCTTCTCATCGTATAATGGCCAGTTTTCCTCTGGCCGGCTCTGATCTGCCGTCTTCGATATAAAAAATATAGACCCCGCTGGCAACGGGGTCGTTGTTATTATTCAATCCGTCCCACAGCCATTTGTCGGTCTGATCCATCTTCTCAAAATCTTTCACCAGTTCTCCTGCTATATTGTATATCCTGATCTTAGCCTTCGCTGTCAGCTTTGTAAAGACGATCTTGTTGTTCTTTGACGGAGAATAGACCGGATTCGGATAAACCGCAACATGCTTCAAGTCTGAATAAGGCGGGTTGGAGATCGGTATAAAAAGAGTTAAATGATCGATCTCGGCCATTACAAAATTATTGACAAGATCTACGGTTGAATCATCAATGATGGCCCATTCGTTTATTCTTGTATTTAGCCAGAACATCTTTAATGTCTGCACCGAAAGGGCATCGGGTGTGCCGGCTGTCTCATCCACGATAAGGTCATGATCAGCATCATTAAAAGGAAGAGAGACTTTCACTGTATTGGCAAAAGAAGATGGATTCACCACAGGATCACCGCCTGAATTTAAAAGCGTAATATCAAAGACATTATTTGTTCCGGAATTAATAAGTTTCAAAGCAGCATGATTATT
>JAHITG010000316.1 GCA_018817865.1 Spirochaetota bacterium | reverse complement strand
TCAAGTGTTAACCCCGAATCATCATACTGCACAGTTAAAGTAACTGGGATATTGAATATCAGGTCATTTGGTGTAATATCAAAAAAGGATCCTAATAAAGTAAAATCAGGAGGAACGGGAGGATCCAGGATATATGTTATATTAATAGTTGTATTAGAACTCAATGCATTTGGAGGGATATCTAAAGTTACATGATTATCTTCGCTCCTGACCTTTCCCCCATCTTCAGCAGACGTAGGGAATCCCTTGACTTTAATGACTCCTGAGACAGTCAAAGATTCATTACCCGCTGGATCTATTACTTTTAATTCTGCTGTATATAATCCGTTCGGGACAACATTACCATTTAAATCTTTACAATTCCAGCTAATAGGCCGTTCACCCGCACGGATAATACTGATCTTTTTAACAATATTCTTGTCCTCATCAATAATTTTACAGATAGTTGATTCCCCCAGTTTACTTGTAGTATAATTAATAATACAGGACTCATTACCGGGAGAAAGAATAGACGGCATCAAATTTAAATTTTCAATAACTGGTGCAGTAGTATCTTCATTAAAAGTGATATTAAAGAAAGCATCGGATAAAAAATCAGAAAAACTATTATTTGTTGAATATGGTATTGATCCTCCAAAAGGTAAGCTTCCACCTATTGGAGAAGGATTAATGATGGGTTCCCCAAATATAATCTTTCCTTCATCCGGTATATAAATATTGGAATAAGAATCTATATTTATCTTAATATCATCTTCAATATATACAACATTAGTTAAAATATTATAACCTTGGAAAGTTTTCTTTTTATAATTGGTATACCTCATATAATTGTTAGTGTTATAATTATAATCATGTGGATCATGGACATTATGTACTGGGCTGTGGTAATCAGAAAATATCTTTTGAACGGGTTCCCATTCAAACCATTCAGGTTCATCAGGAGTTTGCCGGTTATAATTATCGGAATATGACATCTCCTTATAATTAATAGTATCCCCCAAATTATTATCAATACTGTTTACTGTCATGATGATATTACCATCATTATTTATAGTATAATTTGAATATAAATAATAATAAATATCCCAGTGAACAGATACCATTGTAAATAAAGGAGGATCAGAGGGAACAGTGTACCGATGCCAATAGTATATTCCATCCGGAAAATAAGGAGAATTTGAATTAGGAGTTATATACGGATAAGGATAAGGAGCAACATAATTATATGACGGATATTGGTCATCAGACGTATTAATAATGATATTTCTGCTTGATCTTTTATAATTCCCTTTTTCATCTTTACAGGTAATAATGACCTGGTAAATACCATTCGCTATGATCTTTCCGTACTCATTTTTACCATTCCAGTTCTCGGAATAGCTTCCTGCGAGTTCATTGACCGTATCAAATTTTTTCACATATTTTACAATACTGTCATTAGTCCCGGTAACTACTATTTCTACATCTGCATTTCGAGAAATCGAATATGACACTGTAGTATTCAAATCCACATATGGGTCAAAAGTTGAAGGAACAACAGAGACACTATTAATTTGAACGATATTAACGATATTCATATTCCATGTATTTGTGATCAAAGCGCCACTGCTGTCATCATATCCGATTATATCAACTGTATAATTGCCATCTATTGCATCGTACCATATATCTTTATTGACACCATCAAAGCGCTGTTCGTTATTCACTAAATTGGTTTTATATAATGCATTGGAACAAATGTTTATGGATATCTCCGTTACCCTGTTTTGAGTATAGTCTATTACATTATTTGTATAATCCATCGCTTCAATATCCAGCAAACTCCTGTCAATATTAATGGTGCTCAGGTCATTAACGATATCCCCAAAGCTATCCCTGCTTCGCAACTGGAATGTATAAATACCATCAGGAAAGACAGGAGTATTCAATGTATATATAGTCTGATTGGTAATTTTATCACCCAGGGTATCACTCTTCAGGATTGTCCAATTCGTATTGTCACTCTTCAATGGTATTCCATTTGAATAGCTTAAGACATATCCCCCTGAAAAATCACTCCCGCTCAATGTTGCCCTGATCTCCATGGGCTTGTTGGTAAAGATCCCTTTCCCGGAAATGGGAGAGGTAATCTCTGTGATTAAAGGTGCTTTTGCCTGGTCATCCAGCCCCGGGATAAAATAGCCTTCTGAATCGCAAATCCTCACACTAAATCTTTCTTCCCCGGCATGGTTCATCTTCACAAGTATCCTGTTCCATCCCTGCTTGAAATCAATCGGCCCTACTGTCTTTGACTGCAGATCAGTATTACCTGAATAAACCTGATCCACCAAGACTCCATTGAAATATATTTTATGCCCGTAACTCTTTACCTGGAGAAAAAGGTTTGTCTTAATATTTGTAGCCTTGATATACATATTAGCATAAGAGATACCATTGATAGTGTAACTGCTGTATTCAGAACTTAAATCACGGTACAGGATATTGATATCCTCCAGACTTCTCCAGATTTTACTCTGGTTATTATACCAGTATAAAATACCCATACCTTCATAAGGGAGTATTCCTTTTTCACTGTTATAAAAATTCAGATAATCCTCACTGAAGCTTCCGTTGTCATAATAATCCGATATCAGCCAATTTGGTGTATTGTGGTCAACTACTATCCAGACAACATGATCTTCAATAGAATAACGAGAATCAGAGAATGTTCCATCGTAGCTTTTAATCGGTACAGCTCTTATTTCATATTCTCCATTAGGTATACTTGTAACATCCCATTCAATAGAATAATAAACATCCCCAATTTGATCTTCTATCTTTGGAATAGGAGAACCAATGTTTATCCATGAAATAGAATCCTTTAAACAAACTTTATATTGAAATTGAATAGATTGAACTAACTGATTAATTGGTACTCTTGCCTGGAGTGATATTTTGTTATTACTCATTTTTGTATAATCACCATCCTGATAATGTACAATATCAGCAATAGGCATAACTGTATCACAAAACACCTTATACAAACTTGCAGTTACTTGAATAGCATAAGTAAAACATTTAGCACCAATTCGTCCCAGATCACCATCATCATCATTATCCCCAGCATCATTATCAAAAAATCCCGGAAATCCCCCGGTTAAATCACTAGAATCTCGAGGCTTTGAAGGAAATCCAAGATAATTCATCCATCCACGTCTATCTGAAGAATCGCCATTCACATCATCTGAAGCAAAATAATCCCCTGTTTGGGCAGCTGTATACATTAAATAATATAAAGGAAATATATCTTCATTTACATCCGAAGGTCGTAAATACCATGGAATATTGATAATTCCTCCCGATACATTTTGATAATTCCATTTTTTATATCCTTCCTCCCATACCCAATCTTCATAACAATCATCTCCCACAAAAAGTCCTGCTAAAAGTTTCCAAAAATCTTCTTTAGATCCAACATGTAAATCATTATGAACATGGGCAGGAACATTCATATCACCTAATAAATGACACACATGCCCTAAATATTCATATGCTTCTGCTTTATTTCCTGATATATAACTCGGTAAAACTCTTTCTCTCCATAAACGATTAGCCTGCCAATAGGCATTAGGAACACCACCTAAACCTCCAGCACTATCTTCATCATCCGAATCATCAGGATTCCAGTAATGTGATAATGTATGATCAAATACAATATCATCCCATAAATAACAGTGTTCATCTGCAAAATATGCACCACCACAGATTGTATATTCTTGTTTGCTATCCATATTTCCTAAATAACCCTTGAGCAATGAACCTGTTGGATCTTCAATAGATCGAAATCCGAAAATATCAACACCAAAAATATTAGCAGCTTGTTCGCATATATACTGATGAGTCTGTACATTATCATATAATACATAAATACTATCTTTTTTCTTTATTACAAATTTTTTATATTTTACATACTTATTTGTTTTATTATTTATTTCCTTTATATCAACCAAAACATGAATATCATATTCTTTACCTTGCCGTATTAAAATCTTATGATTAAAAATACTTTCTTCTGATATACTCAGAATTGGAATAATATTTGTAAATATATTAAGTAATGAATTCTCTTTTATTTCTTCTATAACTCCCATGCAAGTAACTATTTTGATATTTGTACCGATTTCATTTCCATTATTTTTTACTGATATTTTTATATTAACTGAATTTTCTTCCAAAGAAAATATTCCCTGTATATCCATGACCTTAACAGTAATATATTTATTTGTTTGGATTATACAATTTACTTGATGATAATTATCTATTATATCTATTTCATCTTGAAATCTATCAATTTCCACTCTTATCTTTGCAGAAAATAGGTTAACTGTTAATAAAAAGATTGATAATATAATTATTATCTTTTTCATAATACTATTATTTAATGAAACTACCACCCACACCCTGCCTCTGGTACAGGTGTTGTTCTATAATAATTTGAATAAATCACATTTAAGCATTGACTTGCATCTATATCTATTCCTGTTATTCCATTACAATCTTTTATATAATTATTTTTTACTAGTAAGACATTATTTGAAAATCCTGTGAAAATAGCATAACTTATACAGCTTAATATATTATTATATTCAATAACTGGAGATATATTGCCAAAGACAACACCTTCTCTTTCAGAATTATTAATATTATTATATGTAATTGTCAGATCTACCAAAGGATCTAATTCCCACTTTCCAATTATTGTAGAATTATAACCATTAAAAGTATTATGATCAATAATAATTTTACCTTTATAAATATTTACTGTAGAAAATTCGAATTTACATTTTGATATAATAATATTATTATAACAATCCAATATAATATTATTTTCAAATATACAATATTGAATTATACTATCGGTATTACAATTCTCCTTAAATGTTAAATAGCCTGATTTTGTATCTTCATCTAATTTAAATACAATTGGATTTTCCGGTGTGCCTTTTGCTATTAATGTGGCTCCGTCGCCAATAATTAATTCTCCTGGGTGATAGGAAGTGCCGCCTAGTGTACCATGGGTATATCCTTTAAATATAACAGTAGTACCAGGACTTAATACTAACCTTGTATTCTTGATTTCCTTTTTCCCTTCTATCACAATGGTGCTGTCACCGCTACTGCTCATCATGTTCCACCAATTCCCACAGTTTGCGAAAAGAATTAATACTAAAATAAATAAAAAAATAGAATTACATTTTTTTAAAGATTTCATTTCTTCACCTTTCATATTAAATTAAAAATCCTATAGAAATTGATAAGAACAAACTGCTGAATGAATCCATTTCATCTTTTATGTCTTTAACATACCCGGATTTGTATACTCCTTTTCCTTCCAATACTGCATCACTGGACCTAAAATATCCAATCTCAGGAGCAAAGGTAAATCTTCCCCATAAAAACCTGTATCCGGCCCTTAAAGAAAAATTATATATATACCCTTCCACATTTACTTCACCGGATTCATCAGCATATTCTCCGCTTTCATCTTTATAAATTCTTATTCCCCACGTAGAACGAGTTAATTTAATTACTCCATTATTAAAATGAAAAAACAGACCCCTGTATTTCTTAAAATAGTATTTAATCCCTATATTAGCCAATATAGATGTGTATTCTCCATACCCAAACTCATTAAAATTGAGATTAGCATAATGACCATTTGCGTTAATGCTGATATTATTCATAATAAAATATTCAAGTGAAACACAATACAGGATTGGTACTGCTCCCTGCAGGTCAACAATTAATCCGAAATATTTATCTGATTCTTTATTTTTATCATCTGATTTTTTCTCTGATATTTCATCTTGATTCTCAGCATAAATTTTATCTACACCAATTATAAAATCTGCTAATCTGCTGTTCCCCATAAAAATAATTAATAGTGTTACCAGAATAAAAATCTTGATTCTCATTCTGCTTTCCATATAAACTCCCTTATGATTACTTCGTTGGGATCAAGTTCCGGGAACGATAATGTTTTTATTAATTTTTTATCAATGATTAATTTTATCGGTGTCTGGGGTGTTTTTACAGTTCCCTGATTCTGGATAAATACTTTTACTTCCGTATCCTGTCCTTTCGCAGGATTTTCTGGAGTCACTTTCATATCAATGATACAGATATCTGTTTCTTGAATCTTTTT
>JAHITG010000315.1 GCA_018817865.1 Spirochaetota bacterium | reverse complement strand
GTCGACAGGTTGGATGATATAGTTAATTGGAAGAATGAATATGCTGTTAAGCATTTAAATGATAAATATACCAAAAGGATTCATTTCCCTGAAGGTATGATCTCAGGGCTTTACAAGTATATTGTTTTTGAACCTGTTGAGGATTCAACAGGCAGGGTCTATGACCAGGCCTGCCACAGGATCATGAAGAAAGAGTATGATCTGCCCAATACGGATTGGGTTATCAACAATCACTGGTGTGTCCCGTTATATTATAAAGGTGATATTAAATAAAAGAAGGAGGACGGAAAAATATGGCAAAGATATTAATTGTTGCTCCTCATATGGATGATGAAGTTCTGGGAATGGGCGGGACCATTGCCAGGCATGTTGATAATGGTGATGAGGTCTATGTCTGTATCATAGCTCATCGTATATATAATCATGTTTTTGATAAAAAGAGTAATGATGCAGAAGTGGATGCTGCAAAGAAAGTAAAAGATATATTTAATTATCACGAAGTTAAGTTTTTAGATCTTCCGGATGAAAGACTGGATGTGGCTGTCCAGGATATTATCATACCATTAGAGAAATATTTTAATAAAGTAAAACCCGAAGTGTTATATATAAATTTTTTTGAAGATAATAATCAGGATCACAGGGCTGTTTTCTCAGCTGTTCGGGTTTTAATTCGTTCTTATGCTTCAGGATCATTAAAAAAGATTTATATGTATGAGACCCCTTCTTCAACAGAGCAGTCCCCTCCCTATCAAAGATCAC
Organism: Spirochaetota bacterium; assembly: GCA_018817865.1. Taxonomy (GTDB): domain Bacteria; phylum Spirochaetota; class JAHITG01; order JAHITG01; family JAHITG01; genus JAHITG01. Next base: position 2,120 of record JAHITG010000315.1, on the reverse strand, counting down.
TCTTCCAGGCTAATTATTATGTTGATATTGAAGATTACTGGGAGAAAAAGATGAAAGCGTTCAGATCATATCAGAGAGAAAAGAAAAAGATGCCTCATCCCAGGAGTGAGGAAGCATTAAAAGCATTAGCAGTAAAGAGGGGGGTTGAATCAGGCTTAAATTTAGCTGAAGGGTTTATGGTTATCAGAGATATATGGAAATGATCAGTGTCCTCTGCTGTATTCAGGCCAGGGCAGGTTCTAATAGATTACCCGGAAAAGTTTTAAAAGAAATCTGCGGAAAATCGATTATCCGTCATATTATTGAAAGAATAAAATATTGTAAAAATATTGATAAAATAGTATTGGCCACATCAAAGAATAAAGAGAATGATGCATTGGAAGCTGTTGCCAGGGATCAGAATATTTCTTTTTTTCGCGGTTCAGAAGATGATGTCCTAAGCCGTTTTATTGCGGTAATAGATAAATTCAATCCCCGGCACATTGTGCGTATTTGTGCTGACAGTCCGTTAATAGATCCGCAAGAGATAGACAAAATAGTGTCACATCATATAAATACAGGAGCGGACTACTCCTTTAATCATATACCGCGAATGAATAATAATTATCCTGATGGGATTGGAGCTGAAATTTTTAAAAGCAATATCCTTAGTGAGTTGAATCATAAAAGTTTATCTTCTGAGGAAAAAGAGCATATCAATCTTTTTATTTGGAACAATTTAGAGCAATATAAGGTGGAGACCTTGAAAGCTCCGGAGGAGATAGCATATTCAGAGTTAAAATTTGAGGTTAATACAGAGAAAGATTTTCTTTTTATTAACAAAATTTTTGAAAATATATACAAAGGGGATGTCTTTTATACAAAAGACATTATACATTATTTAAAAAGAGTCCATAAGATAAAATGAAAGAGAAAAAAATAATAGCAATACAGCAGCCGGAGCATTTGCCATGGTTAGGTTTTTTTGATAAGATGAAAAAATGTGATCAGTATATTTATCTGGATAGTGTACAATTTAAAAAAAGATATTTTGAAAATCGTAATAAGATCAGGTTTGATTCTGAGAGTAAATGGCTTACTGTACCGATCATGACAAAATCAAAATATCATCAAAATATAAATGAAGTATTAATTGATAATGAACAGAAATGGCAAAGAAAATATATAGATACAATTAGGCATGCCTATGCAAAATCAAATTTTTTGGATGCATTTTATCCGGATCTAACAAAGATCATTGAAACGAAATATGAACGATTGGTCGATCTTAATGTAGCTATCATAGACTGGGCAAGGAAATTATTAGAGATCAGCACACCGGTAATGATGAGCTCTGAATTAAAGGAATGTAAAGATAAAAAAGGGAGCGATCTCATCCTGGAGATTTGTATTCAATTAAATGCTGATGTATATATTTCCGGACCATTTGGAAGAGATTATCTGGAACATGAAAAATTCAAGAAGGCTGATATTGAGATTGAATATCATGATTATACTCATCCTGTTTATAAGCAGTTACATGAGCCTTTTATAAGCCATCTTTCCTTTATTGATTGTCTTTTTTGTGAAGGCGCTGAAGGCGTGAAAGCACTGATCCAAAATAGATAAAAATCAAATAATCTTTATATTAATATGAAAAATAACAGATTTGTATTTCGTGTAGATGGAGGGAATATCTACAGTGTTGCCATGGGACACATCAGCAGGTGTCTCCATTTAGCAAAGCATATATCAAGCCGTGATCTTGGAGAGATATTATTTATTATGAAAGATTATCCTGAAGGGGTCAATAAAGTTAAGGGATTCTTCAAGGTTGTTACGATCCCGGAAAATATGAATATAAATAATGAGATCGATACATTCAATGATCTGTTATTGAAGGATGATGTGTATATCTGTGATCTGCGGGACATTGACAATCATTATATTCAAAAGATCAAAGAGCATGCAAAGATGTTTGTCTATTTTGATGACCTTGGTGTAAAGGATTTGAGACCTGATGTTCTTATCAACCCTTCCCCATATGTAAAAGAGAATGATTATGGAGATCATCAGCAGTGTACTTATTTGCTGGGATTGGAATATTTTCTTTTAAACAGTGATTTTTCAGAAAGAAAAGG
>JAHITG010000314.1 GCA_018817865.1 Spirochaetota bacterium | reverse complement strand
TGTTTTTCATCGCTCTTTCTTATTATCGTAACTTTATCTCCATAATTTAAGGTCGTCATTATATTTTTTTTCGAAATTGACGGATCTTTACGGACGCGCACCCTTTCACCGGTAATAAAGGCCATTTTTTTATCGGTCAGCGAATCCTGATAGCGCTTTATTTTTTCAATGAGGTCTATTTTATCTTTTATAGAGGATTTCAGATTGTTGAGGCTGTTATCGGTATGATGTTCGAGCTGGGCGATCAGAAGAGGAATAGATTCCGAACCCTTTACATGTTTGAACATCTTTTTAGCTTGAAGCAGGGACTCTTTTGCTTCTGAAAGATTGTTATCAATAAATTCACTTTCACCTAACAGATAATTAGCAAGGACCCCTTTAAAGGTTTTAATCTTTTGAAAGGTCTTTAATTGTTCTTTGTACGACTCTCTGTTTCCGGTTACTTTATATTGAAGGATCAATGCATTAAAGATGATCTTATCACTGTATTCTGAATTCTTTAATCGAATATATAGCTCATTCAGTTTCTCTGCATCCTTGCTCTTAAAGCTGATCAGGTTATTCAGGTATACTTCAGACAGTTCATATTGAAGTCTGTTCTTTAATTCAGGATCTTTGACCTGTTCAATAAAAGTCTCATATGATGCAGACTTTCTGTTCAGATCAGTGGTACTCTCCATATGTTTAAAGAAGGCATCTTTTCCGTATGTGGTGGTTGGAAATTCCTTCCAGATCGAACTGAGTTCATCATAAAGATAGATGATCCGGTCATCTTTTACTTTGAAATTATATTTTTTTGCCTGCTGAAAAGTTTTTTTATTCGGGTGATTATTCAGCTTTTTTAATAATTTTTCTTTTGCTTTGGTCTTTAAGAGAAGTAACTTCAGATTTTCTTCCTCCAGACGGTTCTTCTTAAAGTAGCTGTCAATGAACCCGATGATCTTCTCAAAGTTATTTTTATCAAATTCCTGTGATAACAGCATGTATTCCTGGTCGGCTTCATTGGTAAACCCGGTAGTACTGTTCTGGGAAGAAGGGGCCTGATTGCAGTTCATAAATAGAATTACTGTTAAAGTGGTGATACATAAGGTTTTTATTAGGGAATGTTTCATAATGGTCCTCATTTTTTATTAACTTCAATGGCAGCATCCGGACAGATCACTGCGCATAAGGTGCACCCGGTACATTTCCCATCCGGATCCGTAAATTCAACATAATGGAGCCCTTTAGAATTGAACTTTTTGGATAATTTAATTAATTTTGACGGACAGGTACTGATACAAAGTTCACATCCTTTACAGAGATCATTTTTTATCGTGATGGAAGACATTGTATCATCAATATAATCCCTTCAAAGTTGTTGTCAATTATATTTTAACCATTGACATTCTGTTTCATCTTAATATTTTAAAAAGATGAAATACCGACCTGAACTGCTTGCACCGGCAGGAAATATGGAGAAACTTCTGTTCGCTTTTCAATATGGTGCTGACAGCGCTTATCTGGGGGGCCAATATTTTAATCTGCGGGAGCGGGCCGGAAATTTTTCTTCTTTAGAACTTAAAAAAGCAGTACAACTTGCCAGTGAATTAAATAAAAAGATCTATTTTACATTAAATAGCAGTTTCAGAAACTCCGATTTTAAGAAGCTTGAGCTTCTCTGTGAAAGACTGCTGAAGACAGGGATCAAAAATCTTATTATTTCAGACCTCGGTGCTCTGGAATTTATAAATAAATATTATAAAAAAGCGTTTCATATATCCATCAGCACCCAGGCGAATATTACCAATTTTCATGCTCTCTCACTGTTAAAAAAACTGAACGCTTCCAGGGTGATCCTTGCCAGAGAGCTGGATCTGAACGAGATCAGTCAGATAAAGAAGAAGAGTGATCTGGAGCTGGAGAACTTTATTCACGGGGCCATGTGTGTTGCATTTTCCGGCCGCTGTCTTTTGAGTGAGTATCTGACGGGAAGAAATGCAAATCGGGGAGACTGTACTCAATCCTGCCGCTGGGATTATTACATAACCGAGAAGACAAGAAAAGATGAGTTTTTTCCGATCATTGAGGACAAAGAAGGGACCACCATCCTTTCCTCGAGGGACCTCTGCACCCTGGATATTTTAAAGAGATTGATGAGTATCCGGATCGATTCCTTCAAGATCGAGGGAAGGATGAAGAGCCTCTATTATGTAGCCAATGTAACCAGGGTTTACAGAAATGCAATTGACTCTATCCTGGCTCACAGAAAAATGGACAGAGATCTCCTGTTCAGGGAACTGGATTCTGTCAGTCACAGGCCGTATTTTACGGGTTTTTATACATCCGATAAGAGATCTATCACCCATGACAGAAGTTATATCAGGAAATTTGAATTTTTAGGCTACCTGAAGAGAAGGGTAAAAGATGATCTGTTTGAACTTGTTTTAAAGAATAAACTGGAGGAAGGTGATAAGATCCAGCTGATCATGCCTGATATGAAGAATCATAATCTCAAAAAGTTCACTTTATATGATAAGAATTATAAGAGAGTGAAAAGAGGTGTCATTAACCAAAGGTTCTATATCGAACTGACAGGGGACGCTTCAGAATACGGTATCCTGAGAAAAAAGCTTGGAAAATAAGATGAAGGTCTGAAAAGATCATGATAATTGACGGCAGATATCGGGAATGATCTTGAAAAATAAGTTTTATTTATTTAAGAGAGGAAATGTTTGATCTTCTGACTTCTCGCCGGATGGCGCAGCCGTTTAATGGCTTTCTTTTCGATCTGACGGATACGCTCTTTGGATAATCCGAATTTCTGTCCGATCTTTTCCAGGGACATCTTTTTGTTGTTGTTCAGGCCGTATCTCAGGTTAATAACGATCCTTTCGGTTTCAGACAAAGAGTCCAGTGCCTGGTTCAGGCTCTGCTGAAGAGAAGATGATATTACGTTATCTTCCGGCTTGGGAGCGCTGCTGTCCGAAACAATATCAGAGAGGACAGATGTGTTGTCATTGCCGATGGGGCTTTCCAGCGATACATATCCCTGTGTTGCGCTTAAAAGTGTATTTACTTCTTCATTTTCCATGTCCAGCTGATCTGCGATCTCTGCAGCGGAAGGAGGGCGTTTTAGTTTGGTGGTCAGTTTATTGATACTCTCTTCGATCTTTCTGATGTCAGTCGAACGGTTCAGGGGCAGCCTGATCAATCGGGATTTTTCCGCGATCGCTTTTAAGATAGATTGCCGTATCCACCATACTGCATAGGAGATGAAGTGGTATCCTTTTCTGTAATCAAATTTTTCAGCAGCGATAATGAGGCCGAGGTTCCCTTCGTTGATGAGGTCTATAAGAGAGATCCCGCTCACCTGATATTTTTTAGCGATACTTACCACAAATCTCAGGTTTGCCTGAATCAATTTTTGCTTGGAATCCTCATCACCTTTCATTGCCAGACGGGATAATTTTTCTTCTTCCGCCCTGGTTAAAAGAGGGATCTTGTTTATCTCTTTTAAATAAATGGAGAGAATATCTTCATTTAAGGATTCAGTGATCTTGCTTTTATAGCTTATTTTTAATTTTGCTTTAGATTCTTTAGCAGTGGTTTTTTTTACTTTCGGTTTAATGGCTTTAGAAGGTTTTTTAGTTACCGGTTTTTTTACTGCTTTTTTCTTTATCTTTTTTTCAGTTATCTCTTTTTTTATCTTTTTCTTTACCTTTGTCGTTACCAAAATATGCTCTATCCTCCTTTAACTCTCATTCGCATTAGTAATGAAATATTTTATGAAGATCAGCCCCCTATCCTAAAAAAAGCTGCAGATAAAATATTTATCGTCTATTTATTAGACAACATTTTAAAAAAAAGGTTTCAATAAATAATTTAAAAGATCGGCTTTGTCTTCAGCCTGCTGATCGGATTCCTGATCGAAAGTCCTTCGGAGCTGAATGTCTTTTTTTCTTTTCCGCTGATCAGGAGTTTGATGGCTGTAACTTCCGGGAATTGTGTCGCCGTATAGACCAGCTGGTATAGCCTGGCTTGCAGCATGGAAATACCTACACCGGTCTCGATCTCCGGATTAAAATTTAAATAGGCGATATTTCCTGATATCCGAACGCTCTTCAGTTTTGTATTGCCCCAGAATACGGAAATGACCCCTCTTTTTTCTTCATCCGATGAAGGACCGTCCAGTAATAGATTCAGCGTATCTTGTAAAGGAGTACCGGTAGCTTTGATCGATCGTTTCACTTTTACCAGCTCTAATTGATCTGTCCGCTCAATATGTTTGATAAAATAGAGCTCAACAGAACGCAGTTCCTTTGATCTCTCTTCCGGTGCTTTGGATATATATTTTTTTACTTTCTGGATTTGTTCTTTTATTCCTGTTTCCTTAAAAGGAGATCTGTCCTGCAGGAGGATCAGAAGGACCGCAAGAAAAATTATTATCCAGAACAACAGCCATATCCCGCAGCCGGATCTTTTTTTAGGCATTAGATTTTAACTCCTTTTGTCCTTTTTATTATCGTTTTTTTTATTCAGTTTTTTAACTATTTTTTCTTCGGTTTTCAATTCATTTTGGAGATGGATCATCTGCATGACCTGGAACATGTTAGCATATTTTTTTTCGATCAGTATCTGGCCGATCGATTTTTCCTTCCCTTTTAGTTTAAACTTTTTTTGAGTATTCAGGATCTCCTTCAGCTGTTTTTTTGTCAGAATACCTGTTTCATAGAAAAGCCTTCCCAGTTTATATCTATCTTCGATCTCCTTTTCTCCTTTTAATACATTGATCTGATTTTTATAATTAATGACCAGTTTCTGAAGATTAGCAGCCAGTTTGCTTGTATGATGAAGCCTTTGAGCGATGGTCTTTACAAGATTCAGCCCGATCTTCGGATTTTCCAGGATCACTTTGTCAATGTATTCACCGGGAATTACTGCCAGTTCGCTGTCTTCCAGGGCAATGATCGTAGCACTTCTGGGATACTTAAACAGGGCTGCTGATTCGCCGATTATGGCTCCTTCTGCCTGGATCTCTGTTATGAACTCATCATCCACATATACACCGCATTTCCCCTGATTAAGAATAAACATGTCCGTATCGGAATCTCCCTGTTTATACAGTATTTCGTCTTTTTTTAAAGATCTGGATTGGACAAGAAGTTCTGCCGTAGGATCTTTGCTGCTGCCTTTTGAAATTAATGCCATTTTCCCGTTCCTTTTATAATGTTTTTGTAGTTAACTTCATTTGATTTAAGAGTCAATTAAAATTTCTTTTTAAAGATGAAATTATGAGATATGATAATTATGCTCTGGGATGAAACTGTGAATGGAATTTCTTTAATTTTTTATAATTCAGGTGAGTATAGATCTGCGTAGTTGAAATATCACTGTGGCCCAGCAGTTCCTGTACGGATCGAAGATCAGCACCGTTATTCAATAGATGTGTGGCGAAACTGTGACGCAATGTATGCGGTGAAATATTCTTATGGATACCCGCTTTTAAAGCATACTGCTTGATCAATTTCCATATACTGATCCGGGACAAGCGGCCTCCTTTGAAGTTTATAAAGAGGAAATCATTTTCACGGTTTATTTTTTCAAAATAAGGCCGGCTGTTCTGTAAGTATTTTTCCAGAAGGCAGACAGCTTTTTCGCCTATTGGCACGATGCGTTCTTTATTTCCTTTGCCCTTGATCTTTATTATTTTTTCGTTGAGGTGTATCCTGCTTATTTTCAGATTTGATAATTCACTGACCCTTAATCCGGCTGAGTACATGAGTTCGATGATCGATTTATCCCGGAGCTGATACTTGTTGCTGATATCAAAAATATCCAATAATATTTCGATCTCTTCCAGTGTTAAATATTCAGGGAGATGGACTCCTATTCTGGGCGACTCCAGTATAGTAGAGGGGTCATTATCAATTATTCGGTCTATGATCAGATATTTAAAGAAGTTCTTTATTGTCACGATCTTTCTGGCCAGAGATCGCGATGATATCTTTTTTAACTTCATAAAATTAATAAAACCTACCAGTATTGAACTGTCAATTTTTAATATATTATTGCATTTGATTTTATTTAAAAAGAAGAGGAATTGATTTAGGTCTATCTTATAATTATATAGTGTATTCTTGGTCAGTCCTTTTTCTATAAGTGAATAATTAATATACTGGTCGATCAATTTTTCTATCATTACTATTATCTTCGGAATCCGGATCATGAATATTGAATATATTGAGAATTCAAGTAAAATTAGTGTAATTTTGTAACATAAAAAATATATTTGGATAAAAATGTTACAAAATTAGACCAAAAATAGTTGACTTTAGATTCCATTGATCTATATTATTATTTAGAATGTTAGATGATGATTACCAGTCATTAAAAGAGAAATATGAAGCAGCTTTAAATGTAAATAACCTCCTTAAGGTAAGGCTGAAGACATTTGAAGAGCTTGCCAACATCATTAATTCAGAAAAAGATATTGTAGAAGCTTTAAATAATACACTGGATATAATATTGAAACTTTTTAAAGTCCCTTCCGGTTCTATCATGCTTTTAGACCGGAGTAAAAGTTTTATGGAGATCGGGGTGGCCCGGGGGGATAAATCAGGAGAGATTAAAAATATTAAGATCAATGTTGGTGAGGGTATTGCCGGCAAGGTTGTTGAGACCGGGGATTCCCTCATTGTAAATGATGTTGCTTCTTCTTCTGATTTTAATCAGGAGATAGGCAAACAGATCGATTATATTCCTAAAAATATATTATGTGTCCCTATCAAGATAGCGGACAGGATCCTCGGCTGTATCGAGATAATGGATAAATTTGACGGGGATTTTACAGAGGATGACAAAGACCTTCTTCTTTCGATCGGTAATTCGCTGGGTATCATTATCTCAAATGTTAACCTGTACAGAATATCCAAACAGACCGTTGAGCGGTTAAAGATACTGATCGATGTCTCTAAGATCATCAATACGACCATGGACCTTCAGGAGCTTCTTAGCAGGATCATGACCTCATCCAAAGATGTTCTGGAAGCAGAGGGGAGCTCTCTGATGCTCATCGATGAGAAGACCAGGGAGCTTTATTTTAATGTTACAAAAGGTGTTGGCGAGGATGTATTGAAGGAAGTACGGATACCCATGGGAAAGGGGATCGCAGGACTGGTTGCTCAGAATGGTGAACCAATTAATGTAAAAGATGCCGTAAATGATGACAGGGTCTTTAAGGAGGCTGATCAGGCAACCCGTATCGTCACAAAGAATATGGTGGCTGTTCCCATGCATGTAAAAGATAAGGTTACGGGTGTGCTTGAGATCATAAACGCGAAGAACAGAAAATATTTTGATGAATATGATCAGGAGCTTTTACAGGCACTGGCAGATCATGCCGGTATAGCAATATTTAACAGGGATCTGATCTCTAATCTAAAATCAGTGAACCTGGAGCTGGAGCGCAGTTATAAAGAGATTAAAGCAATGTATGAGATGACCCATACATTGACCAATGAAACGGATATAAAAAAGTTGTTCGAGATCTCCGTATATGTGATCAGGAATATATTTGAGATGGAAAGGATCTCCATCATGCTTATTGATAATAAAGATGAGCTTTTAAAAGTTCAGGAAGCAGTAGGAATAAAAGATGAATTGATTAAAAAAATAGAGGTAAAACCGGGAGAACTTATCAGTGGATATGTCTTCAGGACCAAAGAACCCCTCCTGGTCAAGAACATGGATGAAGAGAAGGATTTTGGCAGGAATAAAAGATTCCGTTATAAGGTGGGTTCATTCATTTCTGTACCGATCAGGATCAGAGGAGATGTGATCGGAGTGTTAAGCATAGCTGATAAAAAGGACGGATCCCCTTTTGATGAAAAGGATCTGATGACCTTTGTGGCTTTGACCCAGCAGATCGGTAAGAGTTATGAAAATATTATTTATTATAATGAATTTTTAAAGCAACAGAGGTTTGAAAAGGAACTGGAAGTGACCCGTAATATTCAGCAGCATGTTCTCCCCAAGGATTTCCCGGAGCTTCCGGACCTGGATATCTACGGGACCAATATTCCCGCAAAAGAGGTGGGTGGGGATTTTTATGATTATATGCAGATCAATGAGAAGACTCACAGCCTTCTCATTGCAGATGTTTCCGGCAAGAGCCTTCCGGCCAGTATGTTTATGGCTTTTTCGAGGAGTATTACCAGGGTGGAAGCTTATAATCTTATTTCACCTTCACGGGTCCTGGAAGAGTCCAATAAATATATCTTCAAGGATTCAGAAGCGGGCATGTTCGTAACCATGTTCTATTTCGTTGTTCATTCTGATGCACGGAAGATCGTTTTTGGAAGTGCGGGACATAATGATCAGTTGTTCTATAAAAACGGGGAAGGCTCTTTTGAATATTTAAATGTAAAAGGGATCCCCTTAGGAATCTCCCCGGAAAGCAAATATTTAGAAGCTGAGAACAGGTATGAGACCGGTGATCTTTTAGTTTTGTATACTGACGGAGTAACAGAAGCGATCAGCAAGGTCGGTGAAGAATTCGGTATGGACCGTTTGAAGGAGATCATTGTAAAGAGTAAAGGCCTTTCTGCCAGAGAGATCGCGGATAATATTCTGGAGGCGGTTAATGATTTTTCTCAGGGCATGCCGCAATTTGATGATATTACTTTATTAATATTGAAGTTTAAATAAAAAATGGAACAAATGGATGAAATTAAATTAACTTCTGATCCTAAAAATTTAAAAGTAATTGCTGATTTTGTCGGCAAAATATTAAAGAAGAGGAAGATCAAAAGTGATATCATAGAGGAAATCCTGCTGGCCGTGGATGAGGCTGCTACAAACATCATAAAGCATTCTTATCAGGAAAAAACGGACGGTAATATTAAATTAATTCTGGAGACCGGGCCGGATAAGATAGCAGTAAGCATATTTGATAACGGTATCACATTCAGACCTGAAGATGTGCCCCTGCCTGTCCTCTCTAAGGATATTGATAACAGGAGGCCCGGCGGACTGGGTATTTTTTTAATGAAAAAATTTATGGATGATGTGACCTTTTATTTCAAAGGGACCAGCGGCCGGGATTTTAACGAAGTAAGAATGGTAAAATATTTAAATTAATTATGATATATTAATATCAAGGAGGTACCTATGGGTTTTGATGTTAAAAATATAGAGGATAAACCTGAAATAGCGATCGTTTATCTGAAAGGGCGGTTGGATGTGCATTATTCCTCGGAAGTAGAGACTCAGATCAACAAACTGATCAGTGAGGGAAAAAAGAAACTGGTGATCAGTCTGAATGATGTGGAATATTTAAGCAGTAGCGGTCTGAGGATATTTATTGCCATTTCCAGAACATTGAAGGAAGTAAATGGCCAGCTGAAGTTGATAAAGCTGAATGAGACAGCCCGTAAAATATTTAAGATCGTTGAACTTATTGATATGTTTGATATTTATGAATCAGAAGAAGAGGCTATAAATTCATTTATGTAAATTAAGGGGAATGGCCTTTTGATCCATATTTATAATAGTATTTATTTAAACTACACAGTTATTTGATTGGGTGGTGATTAGAAAAAAATGAAGATTTTAGTTGTTGATGATGATCAGGATATCTGCGAGTTGATCTCCAAAATGGTATATCCCAGAGCTGCTGATATTGCTTATTCTCTTGATGAGGCAAAGAAGAAGATCGATGAAAATTTTTATGATATCATTATCTGTGATCTTGTCTTTCCGAAAGGGACAGGGGTTGATCTGTTGAAATATAAGAATGAAGTTTCACTTGATTCGATCTTTGTTCTTTTAACGGGATATGGAAGTGGAAAGGTCGCGATTGAAGCGCTTCAGCTGGGGGCTTTTGATTATATTACCAAGCCGTTTAAAAATATTGAATTGACAATGTGCATCGATAAAGCCGCAGAGAGCAGAAAAGCGCTTATTGAGCAGGAAGCATTAAAGAAAGTTATCAGTGTTCAAAAGAATGAAGGATTTATTTATAAAAGTAAAAAGATCGATGAGATCGTTTCTCTGGCTGAAAAGGTGGCTCGCAGTGAAGTTGATATTATTTTGATCGAAGGCCCTACAGGGGTCGGTAAAGAGGTGCTGGCTAAGTTTATCCATAATAACAGCAAACGAAATGAAAATCCGTTCATTGAGATCAATTGCGCTGCCCTGCCTGAGAATCTGCTGGAGAGCGAATTGTTCGGGCATGAAAAAGGAGCTTTTACAGATGCCAAGGAATCAAAGAGAGGACTCTTTGAGATCGCATCCGGGGGAACGGTCTTTCTGGATGAAATAGGGGAGCTGGCTTCTTCGCTTCAGGTGAAATTATTGAGGGTGGTTGAGGATAAATCATTCATGCGTGTCGGAGGCCTGCGGAAGATCACGACCGATGTAAGGATCATTGCAGCTACCAATAAAAGTCTGGATGAAGAGGTGAAGAATCAGAATTTCCGAAATGACCTGTATTACAGACTTAAGGTTATCTCTTTTTATCTGCCTCCTCTTATTGATAGAAAGGAAGATATAAAAGCATTGCTTGAATACTATATGCAATATTACAGTAAATTTTTTCATAAGAATGTTGAAAAGATATCCAGTGAAGCCATGGAAGTCTTTATGGAATATAACTGGCCCGGGAATATCCGCGAATTGAAGAATGTTATTGAGCGTATCGTATTACTGGAAGAAGAGAATACCATTGCCTTGCGTCATATTCCCGTAGAGATGATGACCCTTCCTGAAATATTGGAGAAAACTTCTCTTTTTTCGGGGAATAAAGAACTGGATAAAAGATCAATTGAACCGCTGGAGGAAGTAGAGAACAGGCATATCAGGCATGTATTGAGTGCTTTTAATAATAATAAGACCCAGACTGCACAGGCCCTCGGGATAAGCAGGAAGACTTTATGGGATAAGATCAGGAAGTATGAGTTAAAAGTAAAGTAGTGTTACAAAAAGTAACATTTATAATTGTTTATATAAGTGCAAATATACAAATTTTTAAATAATCGTTTCGTTTTGTAACAAATAAAGAGAATAAGGGAATATTTTATAAATAGACATCTTTTTATAATTATTAATAAATAAGCGATTATAACTTATTTTATTAAAAATAAAACTTTGGCACAAAAGTTGCTTATATTAAGGAGGATCAAGGTATGGAAGAATTGGAACTCTTGAAGGAAGCGGATGATAATCTTATCATCGATAATTTAAAGAACTATATATTAGATATAGATGATCTGAAGAAGATCGAAAAGTTCACAAAGATCAAAGTAGATAATGATAATTATTTAGAGTATAAGAAGCTGGTAGATAATATTAATTTAGTCTATGAAGTCTTTAAATACTCTAAGAATGTAGAAGGAAAGATCAACCTTTTAGAAGTTATTTATAAATTTGAAGGGATCTTTCATTCGGATATTACGACATTAGTTATAAATATTAAACATAAGTTCTATACGAACATACATATTTATGTTCCGGTCAGTAAAGAGACCTATCATAAGGTCAAGGATGATCTTCAGGAGATCATTCAGAAGATCAAGGAAAACAGCAAGCATGAAGTGATCGATTATTCTGCATCCGGTTTGCAGATAAGCGAAGCCAATTTTATAAAGAATGACCGGATTGCCGGGAAACTGACAGTTCCCATATATGTGAAGAAGAAGAAGATAGGACAGTTACTATTCTATTACCTGGATTACAGGTTAGTGAGAAGCCGTGAATAAATGCGTATATTGTAGTAAAGAAATGGGTGTGTTTGAAACAAAATTTGTTTCTTTAATTCATGCACACCGCTTTGTCTGTGAAGATTGCGTATGGAAAGAGGATTCCTTATGGTTTACCTCAAAATATATTGATGAATGTCCGGATTTTACGGATGAAATAGAGACAGATCTTAAGTATCTGTTTAAATGAGTTGAAGGAGAAAGGGCACGGTATTTTATTTTGCTCATAGCCCCCTTTTATATCTTAAGTCCCTCACTTCAATTTATTTAACTGTAGCTTCTACTATAGCCTTGTCTGGTATTCCCCCTATATCGGACAAGGCTTCTTTATTTTTGGGCCTAAGAGTAAAAGCGTGCAGGAGTTTAAAAAATTGACTTTACAATTTTTATTAGGTATATTAAACTGTACATACGATTGTTTGAATTGATAAGTAGTTATTAATAGTATGAAAGCTTTCAATTTTAATGCTTTCACGAAATGAGGTGCAGAAATAATTGAAAACTATAAATGACATTGCCAGGATCGCGGGAGTAGATAAATCAACCGTTTCAAGGGCTCTGAACAACAGTGAGCGGATAAGTAAGAAAGTTCGTGAAAAAATTAAAAAGATCGCCAAGGAGTTGAATTATTATCCTAATGCGTCCGCGTACAGTTTAAGAAAAAAAGTGAACCGGTCCATTGCCGTTGTCTTTCCTAAAATGATATTTCCGGGCGGTGAATTTTTTCAGGAGATCTTAAGAGGGATCGATTCCATTATTCAGAAACAGTTCTTTACGATCCTGTTCACAACATATTCAAATGATGATAACTCCTTCTTGAGGATCGCCATGGAAAACAGGGTGGACGGTGCGATCATCATTGGTGATGTGTATACCATGGATGAACTCATGAAGCTGGACAGCCTTGATCTTCCCCAGTTCATCGTGAACTACAAGATCATAAATCACGTAAAGAATCTGATCGATATATACAGTGATAATGAACGGGGCGGGGAACTGGTCACGGAGCATCTCATTAAAATCCATAATAGGAAGAAGATCCTGTTTCTGGGCGGCGGGGATCAATATCAGGCTAACCGGCTCAGATTCAAGGGATTCATGAACGTGATAAAAAAGTATAAAAAGCAGGGGGGCAGTATCAAACATGATGTCGTTACCGGGGATTTTGCCTCATCCTTCCGCAGTGCCCAGGATCTGATCCGAAGTATGTGTAAAGAAAAAAAATTTGATTTTGATGCTGTTTTCGCCGCTTCAGATAAACTGGCTATGGGAGTTTTTAATGCTCTGGCAGAACAGGGCATCCGGGTTCCGGAAGATGTCTCTTTAATAGGTTATGATAATAATGAGGTAGACGCATTCTTCCCTGTTCCCATTACATCCGTCGATCAGACCGCTTATCTGATCGGCCGGCTGTCTTCTGTAGAATTAATGAAAAAGATCATGAAGAAAGATGCAGGGCCTACAGAGAGCATTGCGATCCAGCCGGAGCTTGTTATCAGGAGATCCTGCGGCTGCGGTCTTAAAGATCAATGACATTTGATTCAATTCAAAAAAATATCATCAATAAAAAAGATCTCTTCTTATCCGGATTATGGGGCAGCTCCTTTGCATTTTTTATAGCCTCTCTTTTCCCGGATCATCCCGGAATTTCGTGATCCTGTTTGAAAACAATAAACAGGCTGAACTCTTCTCGAGCGATCTTCAGTTCTTTCTTTCTGATAAGGAAGCTGATACAAGTATAATATTTTATCCTGAAATGGATCTCTCCCCGTATGAGAATATTTCGGATAACCATATTATAATAGAGAGGCTGAAAGGGTACAGCCGGCTGTTCGATAAGAAACGTTTTATCTTTGTATCGTCTGTTCGCAATGTGCTGATGCGGTCTGTTCCGAAAAATGATCTCTTTGAACATATTATTACCCTGAATACAGAAACTGCTGTTTCTTTGGGATCTTTTGAACAGACTCTGCTTTCGCTTGGTTATAACAGAACCCATAAGGTAATACAGCAGGGAACATTTACCGTCAGGGGGGATATCATTGATCTGTTCCCGCCCAATTACAATGACCCTGTCAGAATAGAATTGTTTGATGAGACGGTCGAAGACCTGCGGTTTTTTAACATTCTGACCCAGAAATCCATACAAAAAACGCATATGATACAGATCTATCCTGCGCAGGAGATCATTTTAGACCGGAAAAATATTGATACTTTTATTGAAAAAATAGATCTTCAGATGAAGGAACTAAAAGATCAGAAAGGTGAAGAGCTCTGGGGCAAAGCGGTTGCGGATAAGGATCGGCTTTCAGAAATAAAGGAGAAAGTCCGGAACAGGGAATTTTTTAGTGATATTTACAGTTATTTTCCCTTCTTCCTCAGAAAAAAGGAATCACTGCTCCAGTCCTTCAGTAACAGTGAGTGCACGGTCTTTCTGCCGGGATTCGATCAGATCGCGGAATCATACAGTATCATTCATGAGCAGATGGATGAGTTCTATAAAAAACGGCTGAGCCAGAGGGCATTCACCCCGCAACCGGATGAGTTTTTATTCAACCTGAAGGAACTGGAGAAGATCATCGGATCGCACCACCATATTTTTTATAATATTATGCCTTTTAATGTTGATGACGAAGTGACCCTCCATGTAAAGGGAATAATGAATTTTTCCGGGGAACCCTCCCGTTTTTTAAAGTTCTACAGGCAAAAAATAAAGAACGGATACCATATCACTTTCCTGTCTGAATATGATGAATCTATAGAACATTTAAAAATGCTGCTGAAAAAGGAATTGAAGAAGGACCTTAACGTGGAATTTGTCAAAGGCAGGATCAGCCAGGGTTTT
Source organism: Spirochaetota bacterium (assembly GCA_018817865.1). Lineage (GTDB taxonomy): Bacteria > Spirochaetota > JAHITG01 > JAHITG01 > JAHITG01 > JAHITG01. The sequence continues at coordinate 3,386 of JAHITG010000314.1, read as the reverse complement.
GAAATTGACATGCTGAAAGAGATCTTTGTTCAGGATTTTGAATTCTTCGGACGAATAGAGAGGGATTATACCAGGACCTACCGGTCGAAAGTTTTAACACAGGAAGTGGAATCCGTTTATGACCTGGCAGAAGGGGATTATGTGGTTCATCTGGAGAACGGGATCGGTATTTACAGGGGGATCAAGAAGATCCAATCAGATAAGAAGGTCAGGGATTTCTTCATTATCGAATATGCACAAGGCATGAACCTTTTTTTACCCCTGGAGAAGATCAACCTCATTCATAAATATATAGGCGATGATGATAATCCGCCTTCCCTGAATAAGCTGGGTACCAGTGAATTCAAGAGAACAAAAAGCAAGGTGGAACATTCCATTATTTCCATTACAAAGGATCTGATCAGGCTCTATTCCATTCGGAAGGAGTCGAGAGGATACAGCTTTTCTAAAGATACACAGTGGCAGGGGAAGCTGGAGACATCGTTTGAGTATGTGGAAACACCTGATCAGATCAGAGCGTTACAGGAGATCAAAACCGAGATGGAAAGTTCCAAACCAATGGATCGGCTTCTGTGCGGGGATGTCGGCTATGGAAAGACCGAGGTGGCGATCAGGGTTTCTTTTAAATCGGTCATGGAGGGAAAGCAGGCAGCTATACTGGTGCCGACAACCATTCTGGCCCAGCAGCACTATAACACATTTTCAGATCGGTTAAAGGATTTTCCCGTCAGAGTAGAGATGATCAGCCGGTTTTTAAATCCCAAAGAGCAGAAGAAAATAATTAAGGATATCAATGACGGAAAAGTGGATATTATCATCGGTACACACCGTCTATTATCACCTGATGTAAAATTCAAAGATATCGGATTGATCATTATTGATGAAGAGCAGAGGTTCGGTGTGGCTCATAAAGAGAGGCTTAAAATGATCAGGCATATTGTGGATGTCCTTTCCATGAGTGCTACTCCTATCCCGAGAACCCTGTATATGTCTTTAAGCGGGATCAGGGATATTTCCCTTATAGAGACCCCCCCGGAAGGAAGGGCCCCGATCGATACAAAGATCGAGAAATTTTCAGCAGAAGAGATCAGGAGGGCGATCCTTCTGGAACTGGAACGGGGCGGGCAGGTCTTCTTTATCCATAACCGGATCAACTCGATCTATGCAATGGAGGATTTCCTGAAAAGGAACGTACCGGAAGCTAAATTCAGGGTCGTACACGGACGCATGGACAGCGATGAGCTGGAGCTGGCCATGCTGGATTTTGTTGAGGGCAACTATGATGTGCTGATCTCAACTACTATCATTGAATCGGGAATAGATATGCCTAATGTTAATACGATCATTATTAACCGGGCCGATACATTCGGGCTGTCACAGCTGTATCAGCTGAGAGGAAGGGTAGGAAGAGGACTGCATAAAGGATATGCCCTTCTTTTGTATCCCGGCAACAGGGCCATTACGGAGACAGCGCAGAAACGTCTTTTAACGATCTATGAGTATTCAGACCTTGGAGCAGGATATCAGATCGCGCTCCGGGATCTTGAGATACGGGGTGCCGGTAATATTTTCGGACCTCAGCAGCATGGAAACATTATTGCGGTCGGTCTGGAACTGTACAGTAAGATCCTGAAAAAGGCGGTTCAGAGTATCAAGGGAGAAGAAGTATTTGATGAGATAGAAGTGGACCTGAATTTTGAATATAATGCCTATATTCCGGATTCTTATACCAGGGATAATAAAATAAAGATAGAGATCTATAAGGATCTGGAAAAGTGCCGGGATTTTGATCGTCTGGAACTGTATGCAGAAGAGCTTCATGACCGTTTTGGATTGAAGATGAGTAAAGAGATGAAGAACCTTTTTACGGTCCAGCAGATCAAGATAATCTGTTTCCGGACAGGTATCTCTGCCGTAAATACGCATGAAGTTAAAACCTATGAATATGTCATACAGCTTGTCTTTAAGGATACAGCAATGCCGTTAAAGAGAAAGATCGAGGAGAAACTGGATAGTTTTAGAATATATAAGAATAATCTGTATCTCAATATTGAGAAAGAGAATTTCCTGAATAAATTAAAAAAAAAGTTGCTTTTATTAATTTAGGTGCTATATTTATAGAACTTTTTTTACAGAAGGCAGAACTTTAGTTCTGCTTTTCTGCATTTTTATCAGAATATGATTGTGATGAAAATGCGGGTCAATAACTTTGAAAGAGGAGAGAATAGTATGAAGATGCTTAAGAATGTTTTTATTTTTACTCTTGTTCTGGTCCTTTTTATTGGTGTGTACAGCTGTTCCAATAATAAGAACTGGGTAGCCAAGATCGAAGGCGAAAAGATCAGCCTTGAAGAGTTCAATACGCGGTTTGAATATTATTTGAAATCAAAATATATGCAGGCACAGAGACCTGATCTGATCCCCCAGGCCCGAAACAGCATGGAAGAAAGGAAGGCTGCTTTAAAGGATATGATCAATGAGCGATTAATATTAAAGGAAGCCAGGAAGCTGAAACTTCACAAAAGAGAGGAAGTTCAGAGCCTTATGAAGCTGTATACACAGCAGATCATTCTGAATGCTTATATCGAAGAATACCTTGCCGGAGATATCCAGGTGGAAGAAGAAGAGATCATGGAGTTCTATAACAAGAACCGGAATGATTTCAGGAACATGGATCCTGATATGGCCAAAAGAAGGATCAAGTACCAGCTCATGATGCAGAAATATGACAGGAAGATCATGGAAGTCCTGGCACAGTTAAAGAACAAGTACAGGATCGATGAAAATGAGAGTGCGATCCGTCCCATCGTGAGTGAAAAAAGCGTCATGGATGGCACAGGCCAGATGCCCGGCAAAGGGATGAACATGCCCCAGATGCCGACGGCTAATATTAAAAAAACAGAGCCGGCACCTGCACCGGAAGCTCCCAAGACAGACGAGCCAAAGGCAGAAGAAAAAACAAAATAAAAAATTATCAATAATTTCTATATAAAGCAGGAATAAACTGTTTCAGGTTTATTCCTGCTTTTTTTATTAATAAAAAGAGAGGGATCATTTTTTTGCCTGTAAGCAAAAAAAGCAGCTAATAATTTTGCTTACAGGCAAAATTATTAGCTGCTTAAAAAGGTCGTCCTTTTTTATATTAAAGCGGGGCTAAAGCCCCTTGCTACATATAAAATTATATAAAATGTTATTTGGGCAACAAGCCCTCAAGATTTGACCTCTATTCTTTTTTTATCTTCAGTGGTTAAAGGATAAACATCCGAATTGGCATCACTGGTATCACGGTTCTCCACAATAAGAATTTTAGAACCTTTTGTCATAGTAGTAGTATGCCAGTTGGACCGGGTGACATTATAAAAGAGGTTTTTCTTCATTTCTACGGC
>JAHITG010000313.1 GCA_018817865.1 Spirochaetota bacterium | reverse complement strand
CCTTTGATAATATTTTATTTGTAGCAAGCCCTGAATTATTTACTTGAATAATTAAAGATGAAAATAAATTATTCGAGTATAATAAAATCACCATTATAGTAACAAGTAAGAAAAAATTTAGTGCTTTAATTTTTTTCATGTTTACTTTGTATAAAAGTGCAATTTTTGTGCCATTTTTACAAAATTTCTACATTTTTTAACCCTTTTTTAACCGTTTATAGATGAAAATCCAATGCAAAATATATAAAGTAACGCAATTTTCAGCCTATTATTATAAATCGGTATTTTTTACACATAAATTTAGAATTATTATACAATATATATAGGATAATATAGGGGTGGAAAATACAATATTATCTGTTCAAATCCAGTAGAGATACTTATAGAATGTAAAAAGGAGCTATTGAATTGCTGATAAAAAAATAAAGGAAGTTGAAAATAAACTATAAGATCAGGGACTGACCCCAAATTTCCTTATTGGGAGATTAATTTTTTAGTTATTCCTATTTCATTCTGAACTGCATTAATAAGTTCACTATCAGGAAATTCAACTAAAAATTTCTTAAATTCCAGAAGTGCCTGGCTATAATCTTTTAGCGCCAATGGACGGAATTGTTGATCATAACTTTTGTATAATTTTGCTGCTTCATAAAGAGCATTATCAGCTAAGCTGTTTTCCGGATATTTGTCAATTAATTTTTTAAAAGCAGCAATTGCCATATGATATTCCTGAAGACCCTCAGGATTATCCAGCTTATTATATGATGAATAACAAACCCCGATCTTATAAAGAGCAAAAGGAGCCCATTTACTCTCCGGATATATTTTTATCAATTGATTGAAGATATCAACTGCTTTGGAATATTCCTTAAGACCATCCGGATTCAGTTTCACATCGAAATTGCAGTATGTATTACCCATTTCATAAAGAGCATCATCTGCCATTTCACTTTTTGGAAATCGGGTTAAAATCAGCTGGTATTCTACTATGGCTTTAAAAAAATCTCTATCTTGATTAAAGATGTCTGAATAGATTTCTCCTATCATAAACTGTGATTTAGAAGCAAGAGGTGAGCGTGAATATTTTTCTGATATTTGTTTAAATTGTACAATTGCATCCTTAAAATTTTTTAAGTCATACAGGTTTTTAGCTTTTTTATACAGATTATAAACTTTAATGTTACCCGATCCTTCAGGCATGCTGTCATAGATCTCTTTACCGGTTGATAATTCTTTTAATTCTTCAACATTTTTATTTAATTTTTCTATAGTGGATTTTAGATCAGTAATTGTATTTTTAAACTCTTTTTGCTTGAGGGAATCATTTATTTTATCGATCATTTCTTTAGCTGTTTTAACATAAGATGATCCGGGAAATTCACCTGCAACTTTCTGAAAAGTCAGGAGTGCCAGATTCATTTTATTAAGTGTCATTAAACATAATCCTTTTTTTATCATGGCATCAGGAACTTTATTGCCGGTGGGATATTGATCAATTACCTTTTGAAACTCACTTAATGCTCTGGCATAATTTTTTTGAGTATAAAAGTATTCTCCTATCCAGTACTGGGCATTATCAGCATAATCAGATTTTGGATATTTATCCAGTATTTCCTGAAAGGTTAAAAAGCCCTGTTTATAATCTTTTATATAGGTAAAATAAATCAGCCCGGTCATGTATTTTGCTTCTATATATTCTTTAGCCTCAGGAAAAGAGTCAACAATGTTCTGGAATTGAAAGGATGCTTTAACGTAGTTTTTTATTGTAATAAAAATATAACCCATATAAAGATAAGAGGAAGCAGAAACAGGATCATAAGGATAAAGCGTAATTGTTTCATTAAATTCTTTTAAAGCAGAATCATGTTTGCCTATTTTATATAAAATATAGCCTTTATAAAATTGTGATTGGGGAGCTTCCTCACTGAAGCGGTACTTCTTGGTGATCTGATTAAATATTTTAAAAGCCGATAAATACTCATTTAATTCCAGTAGATTTTTTCCTTTATAAAATAAATTGTTTGATTCATTAAAATAATCTGCATGAAGAAAAGTTATGCTGAAAAAAAGAAATAATAATATTATTATTTTTTTCATAAAATAAATATAAACATAAAAAATCAGATTTCAAGTAATAAATAAAGTGGTCTGATCGAGTAGACAGCGAAATCACTTCCCCCGATCCTCTCTTACTTAAATTTTCGGAACAATTATTGGAATTCTGTAGGGAATATTCAAAACATTTAAAAATAACTCTCATTGTCAGTCTCAATTATTATTTGAAATGATTTTTTATTTTATTAAGCTTTATATGTGAGATATAAACGGCTCAGTACATATTTTCCTTTTTTTTATCTGGTCTTTATATGTACCTTTTTTTTAAAGACGCTTGCTCCTGATACTATACCGGAAGACAGCGGGGAACTTGCTGTTGCCGGATTTTCTCTCGGCATTCCTCATCCGCCCGGATATCCTTTATATGTTATTTTATTAAAACTCTTTTTATTCCTTCCTTTCAAAACTGTTATCTTCAGGGCAAATCTTTTTTCTGCTTTAATGGCTGGATGCGCTGTTCTCATACTCTATAAACTTATTTTAAATATCAATAAAGATCAGCTAACTGCCCTTCTTCTCAGCCTCCTGTTTGCTTTTTCCAAAACATTCTGGTCCCAGTCCGTTATTACTGAAATCTACACTTTCAATATTCTGCTTGTAATTATCTATCTGTACTATACATGGAACAGCCTGTCGGATAAGAAGTATATCGGAATACTTGCTTTTTTATCCGGTATTCTTATGGTCTCGCATTATTCTAATCTCTTAATTATTCTGCCGGTTATTACTGCCCTGTTTTTCAGATATAAAAAAGAAATATTTAAGTTAAATTATGTTCTATGGGGACTATTTCCCTTATCTCTTTTTTTTGTTCTATATATCCGTTCCCTCGCCGATCCGATGATAGACTGGGGTAACCCTGAAAATCCGCATAAATTTATTGTCCATATACTGCGTCTCAGTTTCGGGTCCATGGTCAGTAAACACCCGAGATCATTTCAGCTTATACTGGAACAGTCAAAGATGTTTTTCAGAATATTCATTTACCAATTCGGTTATCTCATTTCTGCAGGATTATTATTTTTTTTTATTTCAGGGTTTAAGAAATTGATAAGGCCGGATAATGCTTCTGCTGTGTCCATGAGATCTAAAAAAATATTATTCCTATCACTTCTTTTCTTTTTATCACTTGGAATTATCTTGATTTTAAATTTTAAAACTGATGAAGAAAGCTTTTTTATTAACCATCTCTTCTTTATTCCTTTTATTCTCACTTTTATAATAATTCTCTCTTTTAATAAATTCAAAGGAATAAAAATATTTTTATTAGGTCTGGCTGTATGTCTTCTCTTTTTTAAAAATTTTGTTTTTAACAACAGGGCCCGTGATAACTATACATTATTATATAACAGGGATGTTTTAAAAAGCACAACTTATCATGCTACTCTTTTTTCTGCTAAGGATTTTTCAACATTCCCTTTATTATATTATCAGAAGATCGAATATTTAAGGCCTGATCTGATCATTTATGACTGGTTCGGGAATGTCTTTAAAGATATTTTTAAAAATGAGGATTTCCATCTGGTCCCTGAATATAAACGTGATCCTTTCCGTGAGAAGATCACGGATAAGATAAGAAAAAATACAGCGGGCGAAGTTTATTACTCTTTTCAAAGGGCTACTTTAAAGGAAATTAAATCCCTTGGGATTATCTATACTTACAATAAAGATCACCCTGTTGATCTTCATTACATTGATTTTCCGCTTATATCGACAAACAATATATCTTACCAGAACTATTTTATACGCAATATGATAAGTGTTTATTATTTTCACCTGGCATTTTTTTATAAGCAGCAGGGCAGGGAGAATATCTCGAGATCTCTTTTTAACCTGTCCGGCAAATTCGGGGGCAGTGAAGCCAAGCAGTTTATTAATTTAGCTGTTAATGCCATGAAAGAGAATGATCTTGCAACGGCTGTTGAGTACTTTCAGAAAGCAATTGAAAATGATGATTCCATTGATAAGGCCTATTTTTATCTCGGTAATATCTATTTCCAGCAGAAAAGATATTCCCTTGCCGAGGAAATGTATATCAAGACCATACAGAGGAATAAATTAAATGCTTTGGCCTATAATAATCTGGGGAATCTATATCTGGAAACAGGGAATACAAGCAAGGCAAAAGAGATATTCAAAGCAGGCCTGTTCACCGGTTACGGGAAATTATTCAATAATATAGGAGTACTTTTTCTCAAGGAAAATAATTTAAAAGATGCCGGGAGCTATTTTTCACAGGGCATACAGAATGCACCTGATTTTATTCCTCTTTATTTGAATATTAGTGTAGTCTTATCAAAGTTAAATCAATGGGAACAGGCAAAAGAATTTCTCAGGAAAGCCTATCAATTGAATAAAGAGGATGAAAATGTAATCCTGAATTCAGCTCTTGTTCATATAAAACTGGGACAATTGAAAGAAGCTGAATCTTTTTTAAAGGAAGGCAGAAGAAAATTCCCTGATTCTGATAAATTTAACTATTACTTAAAGATAATCCGCAACCATGATAAGGTCAATCCTTAGATCATGAAAAGACCATCGCTTATTCCCCTGCTTTGATGATCATTCCATAATTTTATGATAATATTCTAATGTTTCCTCTAATGATTTGTTATTTTTATATATAGAAATTGCTTCTTCAATATATAGAACACTTTCATATATTCTATTAAGTTTATACAGACTAAATGCTAAAGCCTTATATAACTCCATACTTTTTAATCCCTTATTATAAGCTTTTTCAAGGTATTTTAATGATAATAGAAATTGATTTTGTTTTAAACAGCTCATTCCATAATAATAAAAAGCCTGGCTGTTATCCGGATCTATTTTTATCATATTTAAAAAATATTTTCCGGCCTTTTTATAATCATTTTGACCATAATATATTTTTCCCAGCATATCCTGGATATCAATAAATTCATCACTGTATTTTTCACATAATTTTAAATAAACCTGATATTTATCT
>JAHITG010000312.1 GCA_018817865.1 Spirochaetota bacterium | reverse complement strand
CTGTGCTCGGTATAGGTCAGGTTGATATCACTGATATGATCCACCATCTTCCGGTTGATCTCCTCAGGAACATTCTGATCAAAACACCTGTTCCCTGCTTCCATGTGAAAAATGGGGATCTTGAGTCGTTTTGCAGGGATAGTACTCAATGCGCTGTTTGTATCCCCCAGTACAAGTAATGCATCCGGCTTCTCTTTGATCAATATTTTATATGACTTGGCTATTATATTACCGATCGTTTCACCAAGGTCTTTACCAACAACACCAAGATAATGATCCGGTTCCCGAATCCTTAGTTCTTTAAAGAAGACCTCATTGAGTTTATGATCATAATTCTGTCCCGTATGAACAACAATATGATCAAAATATTTATCACAGGCCCTGATCACATCCGATAACCTGATGATCTCAGGGCGTGTGCCGATTATGGTCATTACTTTTAATTTCTGCATATTCCTACCTCTTTGATACCATTATAAAGCATTAATGAACAGCGACTTTCTTCTTCCCGTTCAAATAGGTAATAAATGTATCATAAATATATTTTATCATTTCATCTGCCGGATCAGGTGTAATGGACCTTTTGATCATGTCATGGACCAAATATATCTTATCTGCCAGTTCCTGAAGTGTCAGTTTATGCATACTCTTTATGGGTTGATAATACTTGCTGATATCTTTTTCTTCTTCCATTAAAGATCCAATGAACATCTCAATGACAGTATCAATGTATATCAGATCCATCTGTTTATTGGGATCACTGATGGTTATCTCCAGATCATGCGAAATATTATAACAGAAGGTAGCTACCACAGAATTATAATTCGGTTTACACCATTTACCGAAAACATTGGGAAATCGATATATATACGTCTTGACCTTTTGTTTTTTACTGTATTCCATAAGCAGATCTTCTGCCCTTCTCTTACTTAGCCCGTAAGGATTATCCAGTTCAGCCTGAATGGAGGAAGAGAAGACTATCGGGATGGGGTTTTTAACCTCTTCGATATATTTAATGATCTGTTGTGTAAGCCCGGTATTGATCTTTTCATATTCATTTTCATCATCCGGACGATTAACTCCGGCCAGATGAAAGAGAAAATCCGCCTGAGAGATAAAACTTTTCAGATCTTTTAATTTATGTTCCCTTCCGAATTTCAATACTGTAATATTGTCCATTTTATTCAGGGTCTCTACCAGATTCATTCCAATAAATCCATTATACCCCGTTACTAATACCATTGTTTTACTGGAACCTTCATACTGTTTATAAAGTTCCTTATGCTGGTTCATCCAGTCATAAAGCTCTTCCTGCATTTCCTGATATCCTTTAACCTTATAATTAAAATCCGCCCGATTGTTGATCAGACTCTTATCAAGCCCAAGCTCTTCAAATTTTTCAATATAAACATTGTTCTTTTCCCATATTTTCTTAAATAAGAGCAACAGCTCATACTTTGATATCTTCTTATCAGGTATGAGATGATACAGACCTGCCAGGTCCTGTTCTATTGCAGCATCAACGGCTTTTGCCAGCTCCAGAGTTGTAATACCGGTCCAGTACACCTGGGAATGGCCTCTGATCTTACCCCTCTGGTTCATGAACCAGTGAAAGAGTCCTTCACCGTCAGATTTCAATTCCGGCCCGACGATCGATGTTCGAAAGGTCAGATCTTTATCATTAATGATCTCCCCCAGGGCTTTGCTCTGTGCATAAAAGCCTTCCCCGTCTTTCTTATCCATCTCACTGTAATCTCCGATCTTTCCCGAAAAGACACAATCCGTACTTAAATGAATGATCTTAATATTATGTTCCGCGCCGAATTGCTCTAAAAAATGCGGAAAATAACTGTTAATAAAGATAGCTCTATCAGGACGCTGTTCAGAAGCTTTAATTAGGATCCCGATAAAATTAACAATAATATCCGGTTTCATCTTTAAAATAAGTTTCTTGACAGTCTTTATTTCACCGATGTCCAGAACAATACTCTCATTATTCAGTTTATATTTATGAGAAATATTGATGATCTTATATTTCTTAATAGAGAGCAGATAATAGGTAAGAACATGACCGGCCATACCGGTCGATCCGAAGATCATGATCTTTTTCATTGTATAAATCCGCCTTTATTCAGCATGGCTTCAACCTGTTTTATATTCATGATCTCCTGTGAAGAGTTGTATTCTTCAAATCCTACTTTTTTCAGCTTCATTTTTTTATAATGCGCCTCCAGCCCGTTTATCTTCAGTGTCGGGAGAATTAAATAGTAGTTTTTATCATACACATGGGAATTTAAAGCCTCATACCGTGAGATCAATACTTCATCTATCTTCTCTCCGGGCCTCATTCCGATCTCTTTGATCTTTGTATCTTTTTTCCCGTAATGATCGATGAGAACTTTTGCAATATCCAGGATATAACAGGCCGGCATGTGCATTACAAACGTTTCCCCGCCAATGCTCCTATCCGCTGCCTTGAAAAGGAGGCTGATCGCATCATGAATGGTCAAAAAATACCGCGTCATATGCTTATCTGTCAGCTGTAACCTGTTATATTGTTTTATCTGATCGATAAAATAGGGAACCACACTCCCATTGGACCCCAACACATTTCCGCCCCGGATACATACAAACCTGGTCTTTCCCCCCAGATTATTGGCCTGAATTATCAATTTCTCTCCGACCGATTTAGTCATTCCATACAGGTTTAACGGATCCACTGCTTTATCAGTGGAAACATCGATCACTTTTTCCACCTGATTATCGATTGATGCCTTGATGAGATTGGTTGTCCCTGTTATATTGGTCTTGATCGCCTCTTCCGGCTGTTCTTCACAGATAGGAACATGTTTTAAAGCTGCCAGATGAAAGATATAATCAACATTCCTGCAGGACCGGCTTATGGCATCAAGATCACGGATATCCCCGATCACAAAATTCAGTCTGGGATCATTGAACTTCCTCTGCATGACCACCTGAGCAAACTCTCCCCGAGAAAATATCTTGATCTCTTTCGGATCCTTCTTTAATAACTGTGCAGTCAGCTCATTCCCCCATGATCCGGTTCCGCCTGTTATTAAAATCACCTTATTTTTAAACATTCAACATTCTCCTTAAATATCGCTGAATTTATTTAACTATCGTTTGGTTAATTTAATATTTTAAATTTGAATAGCAATAATAAAATTTAGAGCTGCCGGATCGAAAGCTGATCCCCTCTTTACATCTCCACGACTTTCCCGGGATGCAGCATATTCCTTCCATGCCATAAAAATGTTCTGGAAAAGACTATAAGCCTGTTTTTTATGATCTTAGACGGTTTGATAAGAAAGCCCGGTAAAAGAAAAAAAAATTTCAGACTTAAACCAATGAGAGCCACTATATGCAGCAGTAAAAACGAACTGTTATAGTACCTGTTTAAAAATTTATACCGGCTGATATAATTTTCTATCAATGACCTTTCCTTTAACGGGCCAAAGCTCTTCCCCGAATAATGAATGATCCTGTACTCGGGAATATAACGGATCCTGTACCCCTTATTCAGGATCTTCAGGCAGAGGTCCACATCTTCAAAATAAGACCTGAAATAGGGATCAAATCCTCTGGTCTTCCTTAAGAGATCGCTCCGGATAAACATAAAAGCGCCGGATAAAACTTCAATATCTCGTACGCTGTTGTGATCCCAGTAGCTTATCAGCTCTTTACCGAATAACCTGCTTTTATAAAAAATATTGCATAAATAGAACTGCTCAAAAAGATTGGTCCAGAAATCAGGCCTCATCCTGGCACAGGAATACTGTATCTTCCCGTCAGGATACACGATCTTACATCCCAATGCTCCGATATCTGTATGTGCCTTTAAATACCGGGCAAACTCACAGATAACATTATCCGTTACAAGCGTATCGGCATTCAGGATAAGTACGAACTCACCTTTAGCATGGATAATTCCTTTATTATTAGTCCTGGCAAACCCCTGATTTGATGAATTTTTGTAGATAATGATCTCTTTCTTTTTTTTATATCTCTTTTCCAGCTCTGAAACCGTACCATCATGAGACTGATCATCTACTACGATTATCTCATATCTGATCTTTTTTGTATATTTTAGAATGGAAT
>JAHITG010000311.1 GCA_018817865.1 Spirochaetota bacterium | reverse complement strand
TAGCCTGCGTAATGTTTCAATAATGCAATTAAACGCAAGCTAAAGCTTGCGACTACCACTATTTAATAATAATATCCGTTTGAGCAACAGACCGAATAGATGCGATAACTAAAAATAGAGCAGGAAACCGATATCGAGTCCGTATTGATCTGTTTTGCTGGAGGGTTCATATCCATATCCCCACAGCACTCCCTGGTATGTTAATTCAAAAATATCACTTTCTCCTATGGCTGAATATTCGTACCATGGGGTAAATGAGATCCCGATATTTGATTTAAAGATATAAGAAACAGAGCTTTCTATTTTAAATCCTGTTTCATTTCCCAGAGTGCCTTCCGGTTCATTGAAATCCGGACTCAGATCAGTAAGAAATACTTTAATCTTACCTTTGAACATGAACCTGGCAGAAACATCCATAGCAAAAGTGAAGCGGTCTGTTATTCGAAATACAGGCCTTATTCCGACAGGAACATAACACCAGGAATAGTCCTCTCCATAAAAGCCCTCATCCAGCCCGCCTCTGTGCCAGAAGTGATACCCGATCCCTGAGTATGGATTTATATAAAAGGTATTATTGACTATTCTCAGAACAAAACCAAAATGAGTTGAAAAATTGATCAAAGAATTGCCGGTTTCTCCTGTGAGTGGTTCCCCGGATTGGGTAGACCCGTCATATTTTGTATTACCATAGGTATATTCACCGGTTAACCGGAAATAAATGGGAAATTTAATACCTTGAAATGAATAGTCTATAAAGATGCCTGGAAGCCATCCGTTTTCTGTGCTTTTAAAAGGGGGCTCAACGATCTCTCTATAATCATAATGATAGTACTTTAATCCCAGTGTCAGAGTATGCATTTTGATCGAGGGGGATGAAAAGCTTTTTGTTAAATTGTATCCGCATTCAGAACAGAACCCATGGCCGGGTATGATTTTTACCCCACAGTTCGGGCAGAATTTATTATGATCAGAATTTATTTTTGTATTGGTTTCAATTGAATAGCTTTTACAGGGAATGATCAGTCCTGACAGAATAAGGACCAGTACCAGGAAAAGAATTTTTTTCAAATTTTAAGCCCTATTCCAAGATACAGCCCCATGCCATCACCGTTCAGCTCCTTCCATTGCGGCTGAATGTTGCCCGGTACCAGCTTGGTTCCGTTTTCAACCCCGTCTTTGAATTTATATGTGACCGGGCTGTACCGGAATTCAAAATAACCGAATAAATAGTCATACACAAGAGATGTGAAATGAAGGCCGATTATTACTTCCGCACCCAGGGCTGTTTTATAATTCAGTTCACTCTTGTAATCAGGAGCGTCCACTGCCAGTGTCGGGCTGAAGTAAATACCCATTCCGGGGCCGGCTGTCAGATGAAAGAGACTGTCAAAGAGCTCACCCAGACTCAGGTGAAACAGAAGGGCACTCTTTAAAGGCAGTCTTGAAAAGGTCCCGTCAGCATTGGAAACATTGATATTGAATGCACCCCAGTAGTAGCCGAAGCTGGTCTTTAATTTTAAAAAACGGGTAAAATAGATGCTGTTTGCCAGTCCGTACCCTATCCTTCCTCCCAGTTCATTCTTTATCTCTTTTCCATCTAATGTCATACCTACCGGTGGTGACTCTTCTCCACCTAAAAAAGCCAAAAATAAAGAAAATTCAATTTTTCGATAATAGTTCTTTCTCTCCCTTACAGGGGAAACATGAATATCCGTAGAAGTCAATTTGAATCCGCAGTGAGGGCAGAATTTTGCATCTTTGGGCATGGGCTCATCACAATTCGGGCAGTTCTTTTCAGATGGCTCGGAAATTTTTTCTGTCGTTTCAGGGTCAATTTTGTCAGCCTGGACCAGATAGAACGGATCGTTTACAGCTTTTACGGAATTGGAAAGACCTGATATTAAAAGCAAAGATATAATAATTAATTTTTTCATGACATCTCCTTTTAATGACTGTTTATGGATTTTTTAAAATATTTAAATAAATTTGTTTGTCAATATAAAATTAATGGAATCATCTTTTAATATTTGGGTTGACATAGTAATTTAAAGATTTAAATTTGAACCATTATTCCAGCTGACAATAATTAAAGGAGGTTATGTATGAAGATACGTTCATTTATTGTAGTAATTCTTGCTTTCATGGTTACCATCATGTCTGTGGATTCAGGACTGGCAAGAAGTAAAGCAGCCAGAAAAGCGGCTGTAAAAAGAAAAGTAGTGAAACAGAGGGTTGTGAAAAAAGCGGCCTCAAAGAGGATCTTAAGAAGAACGGCTGTGGTTATTCGTGCGGCACATAAAGCCGTAAAAGAGAACAAAGTATATACCGGAAATCTGGCAAAGGCTATCCGTCACCAGAAGTATGCCCGGATATTATTTATAAAAGGAGCTTTCAAGGTTTCGGCAATGCATTCTTTACGGGCCAGAAAACTTGCATGGCTGGCTTTAAAAGCAAATAAAGTGGAGCAGCCGAAAGAGGGCGAAATGGATAAAGAAGAAACCTCTATTTTAGAGGAAGCGACTGATGCAGAAAAGATGGACAAGGATGCAGAAGAAGCTTTTCCGGATGACTCTATTAAAGATGAAGATATTT